>NZ_JAFFJA010000004.1 GCF_021991635.1 Tepidanaerobacter sp. GT38 | reverse complement strand
CGAAATGGCAGGATGGAGGCTTTGCTCTATATTTTTGATTTCTAAAGTGACATTTTCATGCGATAATTAACTATGTTTTGGTCCATTTTTAGGTGACATTTTTAAAAGATATTGACAGAAGAATGATTACTAATAAAAATAAAAAATAGCCGCTTATTTAGCGGCAAAATTATAAATTTCTAACTTGGATCACATTTTTTTGAAATTATTAGAGCTTCTCCTATACCCAACTTTACTGATTGCTCCATTAGTTTTCTATCCATTGTTTTGGGTTTTCTACAGGACAGATGCCACCCAAGCTTTTGGGAATATAAAAAAATGGGTAATTTCGATTTTAATTAAATGTACTTTTTTATAGACTTTTTGCCAATTTGGCAAAAAGATGTTATCATATTATTAAAATATTTTCCAGGTTTGGAGGAGCTTCTTGTGACTAAGGGCCATTGCAAATTAAAAAATCTAAAAGATCAGAGCAAATTGTTGCTAAGGCTTATTCAGCAAAAAGGTCCAATTACGAGAAATCAAATAATGGATATTACAAAAATGAAGTTGACTACGCTTAAACGCTTTATGCAGCCGCTGCTAGATGAAGGATTTGTCATTGAAGCCGATTTGGCTGAATCTACTGGAGGAAGGCCACCTGTATTGTATGATGTAAATCCAAAGACTTACTATGTGATTGGAATCGATATTTCCCGAACTTATACCGAAGTTGTTATAACAAATTTGAAGATGAAAATCATTGATTTATATAGATTTGGTCCACCCTTTGACCCTGTAAATACTGTAAATCAAATATGTTCATATATTGAGAACAAGCTCCATCAGTTGTGTATAGAAAAGTCTATGGTTATAGGAGTTGGTGTAGGCACTGTTGGACCTTTGGACCGGAAAAAAGGCATTATGTTAAATCCGGCCAACTTTCCTTCAAATATGTGGGTTGATGTTCCTATTAAGGACATGTTACAGCAAAAATTAAAGCTCCCCACTACAGTTGACAATGGTGCAAATGCTGCTGTTTTAGCTGAGCATCTTTTTGGAGCAGGACAGAATACAGATAATATATCGTATTTTCATTGCGGCATGGGAATTAGAACAGGCACTATTTCATCAGGAAATATAATAAGGGCAATGAATGATTATGAAGACGCCTTTGGACACATGGTTATCGATATAAACGGAGATCTATGCCACTGTCAAAATAGAGGTTGTATTGAAACATACTGCTCAATACCTTCTATCACTAAGAAGTTTAAAGAGTCACTCAAGCAGAGCATTTCTGGATACGTAAATAAGCCTTATGATGAAATAGATTTTTTAGACATCTGTGCTGCCGCCGAAGAAAACGATGAACTAGCCCAGGCAGCAATTACAAGTGCGGCCACAATTTTTGGTATAGGCCTTGCTAATTATATAAATCTGGTGAATCCTGAATTGGTCATTCTCAGCGGGCCGATAGTAAAACACTCTGCACTTTTTTACAAGATCGCTGTAGAAATGGCTTTGAAGCGTAAGTATGTTAAAAATCATGGAGTATCCTTTAGCAGGGGTGGACATTTTAAAGATAATGCCATAGCTGTAGGAGCAGCAGTGTTATTAATTGAAGAAATTTTGAAAAACAAGAATGCTAAGCTACTAGTCTAGAAGAAGGAGGAGGAGGATAAAATGAAAAGCCAACTTAAGCTACTCATAGAAATTTTTATTACTTTTTTTAAAATAGGCAGTTTTACTTTTGGCGGCGGTTATGCCATGATACCACTTATAGAAAAAGAAGTGGTAGAAAATAAAAAATGGGTAACACCAGAAGAAGTAGTAGACGTATTCGCAGTAGCCCAATCTATGCCAGGTGCTATAGCAATAAATTCGTCTACATTTATAGGTTATAAAATTTCAGGTAAAAAGGGAGCAATAGTTGCTACTCTAGGAGTTATCTTGCCTTCATTTTTAATTATTACTTTAATTGCCATTTTCTTTTCTAAGTTTCAAAACGCACCTGCTGTAGAAGCTGTTTTTTCAGGAATTAGGCCAGCTATAGTAGGGCTTATATCATTTGCGGCAGTAAAGGTTTCGAAAACTTCAATTGTAGATAGAACAGGTTTAATACTTGCTTTATTATCTATTTTCTTGGTTGTTATCTTTGATGTCCAACCCATATTCATAATATTAGGCAGTGCCGCAATAGGTCTTGCTATCTACCATTTATCCCCCAAAAGCACTTCTAAAATATTAAGCAACGGAGGCAATAAAAATTGATTTACTTACAGCTTCTCGTATCTTTTATGAAAATTGGACTATTTAGTTTTGGGGGTGGCTATGCCATGATACCACTTATACAAAAGGAAATTGAAAGCCATGGGTGGCTTTCTGCATCAGAGTTTGTTGATATAATCGCTATAGCAGAAATGACTCCTGGACCTATTGCTGTGAATTCCGCCACCTTCGTAGGTTATAGGGCGGCTGGTATATTGGGTGGACTAGTAGCTACCACAGGTGTAGCTATTCCTTCGCTTGTTCTGATTTTAATTGTTTCGAAGTTCTTTTTTAAATTCCAACATTATCCCGCAAATAAGATGATGTTTTATGGTATTAGGCCTGTAATAGTCGGCTTGATTTTTACAGCTGCAGTTTTCGTAGCACAAACCGCATTTTTTAAACAGGAAGCTGGATATAGCAATATACTTAGTAATCCACTATCTGTAATAGATATAAAAAGTATTTTTATCTTTGGTCTTTCATTGATAGGTCTTGTCAAGTTTAAGATAAACCCTATTTTGATAATAATACTTTCAGGTATTCTGGGCCTAATTCTTAAAATACTGTAAAGGCAAAAAGCCCCAGGTCAAAACCTAGGGCTTTCATATATAGGCCACTTCATTAACGAGAAACTTTATTTTTTCCCCAACATTCTACCTTGCCCAAACCTGGTATGTTATCCGGATCAAAGACGGGATTTTTACCGCTTTTTAGCTGAGATACATAGTCTTCAAAGGTCGCATAGGCAATTGGGCCAAGTTTGGTTATTACTATTAAGTTTACAATTGCCATTATACCCATAAATACATCTGCTGCGTTCCATACAAGGCCAAAGTTGCCGATAGATCCAAAAAACACCATAGCCAATACCATGATTCTGTAAATAGTGAGGAATGTAGAGTTGGGATTTATAAATTCTATATTTGTTTCGCCATAGTAGTAATTGCCGATAATTGAGCTAAAAGCAAACAATAAAACGCTAATTGCTACAAAAGTACTGCCCCATGCTCCCACTTGGGAAGTAACGGCAGCCTGGGTGATCTGTATGCCTTCTAATCCAGAAGTATTTTCTAACACGCCAGACAGTAATATCATAAATGCAGTAGCACTGCAGACTAAAAGTGTATCCACATATACGCCCAAGGTCTGAATGAGGCCTTGTTTTGCAGGATGTGAAGTATCTGCAGTTGCCGCGGCATTTGGCACACTGCCCATGCCAGCCTCATTGGAGAATAGCCCTCTCCTCACACCATTAATAATGGCAGCACCCATTGTGCCACCAAGGACTTGCCTTACACCAAAGGCATTGGCGATAATCATACCGAACATCTGGGGCACCAATGCAATATTTTTTATCATTATAAATAAAGCCACACCTATATAAAGAACTGCCATAACAGGAACTATCACTGAAGAAGCATTTGCGATTCTCCTAACTCCGCCGAAAATAATGTATCCTGCTACGAGTACAAGAGCGATTGCCATAGTTATAGGCTCTATGTTAAATGCTGTCTTAAAGGCGTTTGCAATTGTATTTGCTTGAACGGAGTTGAAGGCTAAGCCGAAAGTAACTGCAGTGAGTATGGAAAAGAATATTCCCAAACCTCTGCTTCCAATAGCCTGCTCGATGTAGTAAGCAGGTCCTCCTCTGAAGGTGTCTCCATCTCTCACTTTATAAATTTGGCCAAGGGTACTCTCCACAAAGCTGGTAGCTCCGCCTATCAATGCAATAACCCACATCCAAAATACGGCTCCAGGTCCTCCTGCTGCAATTGCAATAGCCACACCTGCAATATTACCTGTTCCAATACGCGAAGCCGCTGAAATACAAAATGCCTGGAATGGGGAAATTCCTTTTCTGCCTTCTGCTACTTCAACAGCTTCTGTGGTAAGTTGAAGCATATTGCCAATTAACCTAAATTGCCCAAACCTAAGCCTAATAGTAAAATAAATACCTAAACCAACAAGCATTGCTATCAAAATATAGGAATAAAGCCAGTCATTTAAGTTGCTTATCAGGGTTTCTAGAAACATCTTTTAGGCCTCCTTATAATCTTATAATTTAATGTTTGACATAACTAGAAACCGTAACTTAATGCCTGTAGTTTAGCAAAGCAGCCCGCATTCCCCCTTTCAAGTTTTTTTAATTTCAACCCTCCTTTCGATTTTATTTTTATAAGCTTTTTTAGTTTAAATTAAAATATGCTCAAATCCAATCTGTCAGATAAAGACTTCATGATGGCACATCCTGCTATAGAGTTGCCGTTTTCATCAAGGGGAGGACTAAAAACGCCTATGCCCATTCTGCCTGGCACTGCTGCCATAATACCTCCGCCTACTCCCGATTTAGACGGCACTCCCACTTGTGCCGCATACTGACCGCTTACATTATACATGCCGCCAATCGTCATTATGGCCAGCAGGTTTCTCGATAAAGTCTTTCTGTCGATTTTCCCATATGATTCTAGGCCACTACAACCATTTGCAATAAAAACTGCTATTTTGGCCAAATCACATGCTGTAACTTCAATCGAACATTGTTTAAAATAGTGGTCAAGTATTTCCTCCGGGTCTTCTTCTATAATTCCTCTGGCCTTCATTAAATGGGCGATTGCCCTGTTTTTTTCACCCGTTGCCTTTTCGGAAAGGTATACTTCCCTACTATAGTCTATATCTGCATTACCGGTTATCCGCCTAATTAACTCTAAAATTCGACCGAATTTATCACCTTTAATTTGGGCTGTTGTAGCTATTGCACCTGCATTTATCATGGGGTTTACCGGCTTTTCAATGTGCGGGAAATCCAGCTTGTACAAAGTGTTAAATGGATCTTCTGTACCTTCTCTGCCAACCTTCTCAAAGACTTTTTCCCCATTGTCTATGAGCGCCAACATTAAACTTATTACTTTTGATATGCTCTGGATTGTAAATTTAACATCAGCGTCTCCTATTTTGTATATATCCCCATTTACATCTACGATGCATATACCCAAATGGTTCGGATCTGCTTTAGCAAGAGCTGGTATGTAACTGGCCACACGACCTCTTTTCGCAAGTGGCCGGTTTTCTTCAACAACCTCCTCTAAAATCTTTTGCATAAACTCCACCTTCCAATCAGGTTTCGACATTATATAACAAGTTGTTTAAATCTTGTGAATAGTTTCTTCAATAATTATAATACCACTTTCCAAACCTAATAGCAAGGTGTCTTATAAAGATAATTGGCTCCGGGTTAAGCCTATGTACGTTGCTTCCGCTGATTCCCCAAGCTTTGAAGATTTTGATGAGCTGAAAAACTCAGAACGGGGAAAGCCGAATGGCACATGGCAACACGGCTTTGGCGTACTACCAAAGCCAACTTTATTTTTTTGCAGCAAAGTGTTAAACTGATTGGTGTACAAATAATTTATACAAAGTTAAGGATGGGTTTTATGAAAGAACTGTGGAAACTTTTTATTACTTTTTGCCGCATGGGTGCCTTTACTTTTGGCGGGGGCTACGCTATGCTGCCTATGATTCAAAAGGAAATTGTTGAAAAAAACAAGTGGGCAACTGAGGAAGAGGTCATGGATTATTACGCTATTGGCCAGTGCACTCCGGGAATAATTGCTATAAATACCGCAACGTTTATAGGTTTTAAGCGCAAAGGCATCTCGGGTTCCATAGCCGCCACAGCGGGAATGGTATTTCCTTCTTTGGTGATAATCACCGTTATAGCGATGTATTTTAGACAATTTCAGGATTATGCCATTGTCAAACATGCTTTTGGCGGTATTAGGGTTGCCGTGGCAGCACTTGTTGCAAATACTGTACTAAAGATGCTAAAAAAATCTGTCAAAGATTCGCTGGGCCTTTTAATATTCGGTGCGTCTTTCCTGGCTGTCGCCTTTTTGGATGTTTCACCGATTATTGCAGTTGTAATTTCTGCCACTTTGGGAATTGTTACTAAAGAAGTAAGGACTGGTGCAAAGTGATATATCTACAAATATTTATAGAATTCTTCAAGACGGGTTTGTTCGCCATAGGCGGCGGCCTTGCCACACTTCCGTTTCTCCAGAACATATCTGATAGATTCGGCTGGTTTACTTCCCAAGAATTAATCGATATGCTTGCCATATCCGAATCTACTCCGGGCCCTATAGGAATTAATATGGCAACTTACGTAGGCTATAAGACTGCCCATTTTCTGGGAGCTATTTTTGCGGTTATTGGCGAAGTTACCCCATCTATAATTATTATTGTACTAATCGCCCACTACTATATGAAATTTAATGAGCATCCCAAAGTTGCGGCCGCCTTTTACGGTATAAGGCCTGCTGTAACAGGCCTTATCGGAGCAGCCGGTTTTGAGGTCGCCAAAGTTTCTCTGTTTAATATCAGCAAATACCTACATACTCACAATATTTTAGACATTTTCCAGGTAAAATCACTGTTGCTGTTTGCTGTTATTATTTTTTTACTGAATAAATACCAAAAGCACCCCATATATTTTCTATTAGGTGCAGCTGTAATTGGGATAATATTTAAATTCTAAATCAACTGGCTGGCGAGCAAAGCTCGCCTGTTTGCTCATTTTTATAGACTTTTTTAATATATTAACGGAAACACCTCAATTTAAGTCTCCAGCCTCAGCCAGACTAGTTTCTACGCTGAGGCTGTTTGCTTAAATATTGTATTAATATTGCCACCAAAAACCCATAACAAAATCCTCACATTTTTTTCAAAATTATGTTTTAAAATATCCTTGTATGACAAAAATTGAATACAAGGAAGGTGATGAAATTTTGTCCAAGCTATCATTATTTACCTGGTCAAGCTTAAAGAGAGCTGGAATGTTAATAATGCTCTCACTACTTATTTTGTCACTTTCATCTAGTCTCACATACGCCGCTGGACCTTTGGGCATTTCAACTTCTTATCCTGGAATATCTGCCCAACCCGGAAGCAGTGTTACATTTCCTTTAACAATAAGTGGCAATGGTATTGTAGATCTTGAAGTAACCTCTGTACCTGCCGAATGGACTGCAGAAATTTTCGGTGAAGGTAAAAAGATTCACCGGGTTTATGTCCCTTCAGACAGCAAGGCTCAAGCAGAGCTCAGAGTCCAGATTCCATCTGCCGCAGAAGACGGCAGCTATAATTTGTCTGTGGCCGCATCCGGCGTCGGCGGTCGTGCTACGCTTACATTAAACGTTAGGATTGATGCAAATGCCAGCGGCGCCGATAAAATTGAGGTTCAATATCCTGCACTTTCAGGCCCTGATACAGCTACTTTTAGCTTTAGAGGAACTCTTTACAACAACAGTGGCCGCGAGCGCTTTTACAGCCTCGGAGCAAAGGCACCGGACGGTTGGCAGGTGTCTTTTAAACCCGCTTATCAAAATAACCAGATAACCAGCTTGAGTTTGGAACCCGGAAAGTCCCAAGATTTGGACATATCCGTCAAACCACCAAGCGGCGTCACCGCCGGAAAATACACAATTACAGCTGCAGCTATATATGGCAGTGAAGCAGCAACAGTAGATTTAGAAGTCGTCATAACAGGAAACTACAGCCTTGAACTTTCAACACCTTCAGGGCGGTTAAATCAGGATTTGACAGCTGGAAAAAAAGGAGCGTTAACCCTTACACTTAAAAATACAGGCAGTGCCGATCTGCAGGCTATAAAACTTTCCGATTCGGCTCCACCTGGCTGGACCGTAACATTTGAACCTGAAACTATTGATCAGTTAAAGGCCAAAGAAGAAAAACAGGTCACCGCTTATATTACCCCTGACAGCAAAGCCATTGCTGGCGATTATTTAGTGACCATCAGGGCTTCCACAAATGAAACTTCAGATAGTGCAGATATTAGAGTAACCGTTCACACTTCTACACTGTGGGGCATAGTAGGAGTAGCCATAATAGCTGGGGTTATTTATTGGGTAGTAACGACCTTTAATAAGTATGGGCGGCGATAAATATGCATGACGAAAAAATCATCGAAACTCGGGAGCTAACGAAAGTTTATGGTTCAATTACCGCCGTGGATCACCTAAATCTTACGATAAAAAGAGGCGAGATTTTTGGCCTTTTAGGCCCTAATGGCGCTGGTAAGACCACTACTATTTTAATGCTAATGGGGCTTTCTGAACCAACCTCAGGCAGCATTCGCTTAGCAGGTCTTGATCCTGTACGGCAAGCTCTCAGCGTAAAGCGCATAGTAGGATATATGCCTGACAACATGGGATTTTACGGTGATTTGACCGGTAGAGAAAATCTCTTTTATACTGCAAGATTAAACGGTATTGCTCCAGATAAAGCCAAAGACAAAATTGAAGAACTGCTGATTAAAGTAGGGCTTAAAGAAGCTTCAAATAGAAAGGTCCGTGAATACTCCAGGGGAATGCGTCAGCGACTTGGCATTGCAGATGTGCTCTTAAAGGACCCTGAAGTAATATTTCTAGATGAACCTACACTGGGTCTTGACCCTGAAGGAACTAAAGAATTGTTGGATATTATTCTGGATCTTGGCAAAAAAGAGGGCAAGACTATTCTCATATCATCTCATCTTCTTCATCAAATACAGGCCATCTGCGATAGAGTGGGGATTTTTGTAAAGGGCAAATTGGTTGCTGTTGGCAGTATTTCTGATTTGGCAGAAAAGCTAGGAAGTGAGCAAGCAATAGAACTTAAAACAAGTAACATAAAAGCTTTCCCAGCTGATGAAATCAAGGCCATACCCGGCGTAAATTCTGTAGAATTTCATGAAGATATGGTAATTGTCAAAGGTGAAACTCAGCACCTTGCTCCCAAAATCGCAAAAGCACTTGTAGCAAAGGATATAGACATTTATCATTTAAGGGCTCGGAGCTCTGATTTAGACGATATATACAGCCGTTATTTCCAAGAAGGGGAGGCGAAGGAAAATGCCTAAGTTGCCAAACCTAAATAAAATTAAGGAAAGTTTTAAAAAAAGATCAGCTTCCTTTAAGGTCGATTCTGGTAATGCACCAAACAGCAACGGTTTAGCAACGGTTTTTTTTAAAGAATTGGCCGATCAACTTTCCAGCACCAGGTTTTTTATTCTGTTTTCGCTGATTACACTTACGGGAATAGTATCTTTCTACTCAGCTGCCTCTAATATACGGGGAACAACTGAAGATGCGATTGCCAATTTCGTATTAATCAGGCTCTTTACAACTTCAGGCTCCTCTCTACCATCCTTTACCTGGTTTCTTTCAATTTTGGGACCGTTGGTTGGGCTTTCTTTAGGCTTTGATGCCATAAATGCTGAACAAAACAGCGGCACCATGACCAGGCTTTTGGCTCAGCCAATTTATCGAGATGATGTCATCAACGGCAAATTTCTAGCGAGATTTTTTGTACTTGTTCTAATGACGCTGGCATTAGGCTTTTTTGTAGCCGGCATGGGTATTATTATAACCGGCGTGCCCCCTACCGGTGAAGAGATCATACGACTGCTTTTGTATCTTGTGCTAAGTATAGTGTATATAGCATTTTGGCTGGTATTGGCCATGCTGCTGTCTCTCATGTTTCGCCAGACAGCAACATCAGCCCTCTGCGGAATCTCCATGTGGCTGTTCTTTTCAATATTTGTGCCCATTCTAGCCGGAATGGTGGCTGACGCCATTTTCCCAATAACCAGTAACTCTGATGCCCTTACCCAACTTTACAATGTACGTGTTTCCCAGGGATTGAGCAGGCTATCTCCCTCTACACTTTACAGCGAAGCCTCGGTGACATTGCTCTCCCCAAATGTGAGAACTCTAGGCCCAATCCTATTAGAACAAGCCTATGGTGCCATCAGCGGTTTTCTGCCACTAGGTCAGAGCCTATTGTTAATATGGCCTCATATCACAGGCCTTATAGCAGGCACATTAATTATTTTTGGAATAACGTATACGCTATTTTTGCGTCAGGAAATCAGGGCTTAACTACTCCAAGGCTCTGCTGAAAGATTTATTCAGCAGAGCCTTATTGTGTAATACAATAACTTAAACTAGATGCCTGGCACTTTAAAAATTTAAAGTAAACTTTTTCGCCGGGCTGAATAATATACTATTAAAGTATAATGAGGAGGATGGTGGTATGATAATATATATTGTTCAACCCGGCGATTCGCTAAGCATTATTGCAAATAGGTTCAATGTTACAATTCAAGACATAATCGATAATAACTGGGTTGGAAATGATATGATGATTGTTCCGGGCCAAATCCTGTTTATCCCTCGGCATCATCATCACACGCATGGCACTATAGATACTGCGGATCCCTTATCGGCATTGCATCCATATATCAGGCAGCAAGTGCTTTATGTAGTACAGCGCGGGGATACCTTATCAGCTATTGCACGCAGGTTTGACAGTACCGTAGAGGCTATAGCTGAGGCCAATCATTTTGAAGGACCTAACGTTCCAATTTATCCTGGCCAGATTCTCAGAATCCCCATTATTGGATTTCGGTAAATTTTAACCCCCTGATTTTTAATTCAACTTAAAAAATCAGGGGGGATAACTTTTTAACAAAGGGGTTTATGCTATTTTAACACTGCTCCGGTTGAAGCTGATGTCACAAAGCGGGCATATCGTGAAAGATATCCGCTTTTAACTTTCGGCTCCGGCTTTTGCCAATTAGCCTTTCTTTTTGCCAATTCTTCGTCAGAAAGGAGTACATCAAGCCTTCTGTTCCTTATATCAATTCGTATTATATCACCATTTTGGATTAAAGCTATAGGTCCTCCTTCCATAGCTTCAGGAGAAATATGGCCGATAGATGCACCTCTGGTAGCTCCGGAAAAACGGCCATCGGTTATCAGCGCTACATCTTTGTCAAGGCCCATTCCGGCTATAGATGAAGTTGGTGAAAGCATTTCTCTCATGCCTGGCCCTCCCTTAGGTCCTTCATAGCGGATGACCAGCACATCACCTTTTTGAACCTTGCCGGAATAAATAGCTTCCGTAACCTCTTCTTCTGAATCAAAGACTTTAGCGGGACCTTCGTGATACAGCATTTCCGGTGCTACTGCCGCTTCCTTGACCACCGCACCGTCGGGTGCTAAATTGCCCCTAAGTATGGCAAGGCCTCCTGTTTCCCTATAGGGGTTTTCCAATGGGTGAATGACCTCGGTATTTAAAATTTTGGCATTGGCGATGTTTTCGCCTACGGTCTTGCCGGTCACTGTAATTAAGTCAAGGTGCAACAAGCCCTTTCTTGAAAGTTCTTTCATGAGGGCAGGTATACCTCCCGCCTCATGAAGATCCTGTACATGATGGTACCCGCTGGGACTTAGCTTTGCCAGGTAAGGAGTTTTCCTGCTTATTTCATCAAAGAGATCAAGTTCCAGTTTAATTCCGGCCTCATTGGCAATTGCCGGCAGGTGCAGCACCGTGTTGGTTGAGCCGGCCATGCCCATATCTACGGTAATGGCATTAATAAAGGCTTCTTTTGTCATTATGTCCCGAGGCTTAATATCCCGCCTTACCATTTCCATAACCTGCATTCCTGCCTTTTTGGCCAGCGCTATGCGAGCACCGGAATTTGCAGGTATGGTGCCGTTGCCGGGAAGACCCATACCCAAAACCTCAGTCAGGCAGTTCATAGAGTTTGCAGTAAAAATGCCGGAACAGGAGCCGCATCCCGGACAAGCCAAGTGTTCTACTTCTTCCAGCTCTTCGGCTGTTATTTTGCCGGATTTAAATGCGGAAACTTTTTCAAAACAGGTATTTAAGTCAATATCTTGACCCTTGTACCTGCCTGCATACATGGGGCCGCCACTTACCACCACGGCTGGTATGTTGATCCTGGCTGCCGCCATCAGCATTGCAGGCACTATCTTGTCACAGTTAGGAATAAGCACTAAGCCGTCAAATCCATGAGCTACAGCTACAGCTTCTATAGAATCAGCTATGAGTTCTCTGGTAGCCAGGGAATATTTCATACCTATGTGTCCCATAACAATACCGTCACACACGCCTATTGCCGGAAACTCCATAGGAGTGCCCCCAGCCATGGCAACGCCCATTTTAACGGCTTCGGCTATGGTATCCAGGTGAAAATGCCCCGGAATTATTTCATTTTGGGAGTTGACTATCCCTATAAGGGGCCTATCTAATTCTTCTTTAGTGTAACCCATAGCGTAAAAAAGAGACCTGTGAGGCGCTCTCATTACACCTTTTTTAACTCTGTCACTTATCATTTGCCTTCCTCCTCAAGTGGTGTCTTATTTGGGTTTGGTGCATCGTATATGCTCTTTCTGCCTCGCTGCAGTGCTATGGCTCCCGTCCTTACTATCTCTATGATGCCATAGTGTTTCATCATGTTTATAAAAGCCTTAACTTTGCTTTCATCTCCTGTAAGCTCAATTATTACGGCTCCTGGCTCAATGTCTATAATGCTGCCTCGAAATGATTCCACAATTTGAAAAATTTCGGTTCGGTTTTTATCTTCGGTCCTCACTTTGATGAGAGCCAGTTCCCGCTGAACCGATGTTTCTATATCAAGTTCCACAACTTTTATGACATCCACCAGCTTTTCTACCTGACTTTTTATTTGAGCAAGCTCCCGTTCATCACCTTCAGCCACAATTGTAATGCGAGAAATCTTGGGGTCTTCAGTTTCTTCACCGGTAAAGCTTTTGATATTAAAGCCCCGCCTAGTAAATAAACCCGAAATTCGGGTAACCACACCGTATTCATTGTGGACAAGCACCGAAAAGATAGCTTTGCGCATTTCACACCTTCCTCACATTTATTAATTAGACAAATAGGAGCCTGAAATTAAAACTTATCAAGTTAATACCAAAGATATTAAATTGTTAAATAGCAACGGTATCATAATTATTTATAATAATAAACTTTTTCTTTATGTTTTTCAATGAATAAATAAAACCCAGTTTCATTTAACTTAAAAAAGTCCTAAATACCAAGAAATAATTCTGTCACCGTAAAACAAGCTGATAACACTGGCCAAAGCTATAAATGGCCCAAAAGGTATGGCATCATTGATTTTTTTTTCGCTTTGACATGACAAGGACAAGTCCCACAGAACTTGCCAAAACAAATGAAAGGAGCAGAGCCAAAATAGTTAACCTAAAACCTAAAAACATGCCCACTGCTGCAAAAAGCTTGATATCACCACCGCCCATGCCTCCATGCGAAAGGACAGCGATAAGAAGAATTATTCCTCCTCCAGAGGCAAAACCTGCTATATAGGAAAGCAAATTTTCTCTATGTATTAAAATGTTAAGCAGCAACCCTAAAGCTAAAGATGGCAAGACAACTTTATCAGGTATTATCTGATGCTTTAAGTCAACAGCAGCAGATATCATCAAGCATGTAATTAATATGACAGCAGCCAATAAATTAAAAGTAAATCCGTATTTAATAAAGGCAATGATAAACATAATTCCTAAAATGATAATAAAAAACTTCAATGGAACCTGCACCTTCTGTAGAGATTGGTTAATCAGAAGTTGATAAATCAGAGTCAAATTTTAAATCGTAGCTATTTTCTCCTGTTTTCGTATATGCCCACTCATCACTGTAATCTTTGTCCAAATAATCCCCTTCTAAACTCTTCAAACTTTCCGGATACTCTCCATGTTCCGCATAATATCTTTCCAATGCATTTCTGATAATCGTCTCATTGACTTTATTTGTCGCGGTTTCTGCATCTTTCTTCACATTAATAACTTTTGGCACAATAAGGGTTGCCAAAACACCAAGCACAGCCACAACCACGATCAGTTCAATTAATGTAAAGCCCATTTCTCCCTTGGCTCTCCTATGAAAATCCTTTCCGATTCTCATATTAAACCATCTCACCCTTTTCTAGTTATCTTATAGCTTAATTACCTTTATATAATTTCCGAAAAAAGTAAATTTGCTTTTTATTTTTTAAATATACACTAATATCAGTTATTTTTCAACGTTTGTCGACAGACCTGGAATAAGCTTTTTTGAAAGTAAAAACCCCCAAGGACGAACAGGCAAACTAAAATACAGTGGCCCTGTTCGTATAGGGGGTTATCTATACTACCATCCGCGCTCGGCATAGCGGTCTTGTATTTTATCTATTTCAAAGCTTTCCATGGCTTCTCCCAAATCTTCGGATACTTTGGCCAGTACATCCGGGTTGTTATAATTTCTGACAGCTTCTACAATGGCTTTTGCCCTTTTTTCAGGATTTTCAGATTTAAAAATTCCCGAACCCACAAATACTCCATCGCAGCCCAGTTGCATTAAAAGTGCTGCATCGGCGGGAGTTGCAACACCTCCAGCGGCAAAGTTTAATACCGGAAGTTTACCTGTTTCCGCTACCTGTTTTACCAGTTCAAAGGGTGCTCCCATTTCCTTAGCTGCACTCATAAGTTCTTCTTTAGGTGCCTGAGATAGTTTTCGTATCTGGTCAAGAACCGTGCGGATATGTTTGACTGCTTCAACAACGTTGCCGGTACCGGCTTCTCCTTTGGTACGTATCATTGATGCTCCCTCACCAATGCGGCGAAGGGCTTCTCCCAAGTTTCTTGCACCGCATACAAAAGGAGTTTTAAATTGAGTTTTATCGATGTGAAATGATTCGTCCGCAGGTGTCAAAACTTCGCTTTCATCTATGTAGTCAATTCCTAAAGCTTCTAAAATTTGTGCTTCTACGAAATGGCCGATTCGACATTTGGCCATAACCGGAATAGACACTGCTTCTTTTATAGATTTGATGATTTTAGGATCCGACATGCGGGCAACTCCGCCTTGTTTCCTGATATCCGCAGGCACACGTTCCAAAGCCATAACAGCTACAGCACCTGCCTGCTCAGCAATTTTGGCCTGCTCCGGTGTAGTAACGTCCATTATTACTCCACCTTTTAGCTTATCATTGATGTGACTTGACATAAAACGCGCCTCCCTGTTTTCACTATTTTAGTTATATGGTATAATAAGCGTACTGGTATATAATTTGGATTAATTATACGTACAATATTATGTCATTACAGCAAATGTATGTCAATACATTTTATAAATGTTTTTTACGGAGGTTAATATGGATAAGTTTGTATCGATACAATTAGACCCCTCTTCTGAAATACCTCTATACTTACAAATTTATAATGGAATTGTTGACTTAATCGAAGAAGGCATTATCGTTCGCGGCGAAAAACTTCCTCCCATTCGCAAAATGGCCTCATTTTTTAAAGTGAATTCCGTAACAGTGGTTAATGCTTATAAACACTTGGAAGTCCAAGGATATGTCGAATCCCGGGTAGGCAGCGGGACATATGTATGCTATTCATCGAAGAAAAATAATCCCGATGAATTTGGCACTTCAGAAGAAGTCTTTAGCTTATCTCATAGAGGCCACAAGTCCATGTTCAGGGATACCGCAAGATCAATAAAGTTCGACTTTGCCAGTGCTTCTATTGCCCCTGATTACTTCCCAGTTCAAGATTTCAAAGACGTAGTAAATGAAGTACTTGACAGGGACGGCGGATATGCGTTGGAGTATCAGGAAAGCAGCGGATATCCACCGCTCAAAGAGTCGATTATGGAATTCATGAAAGCACAGCACGGTCTGTCAGTTCCCTTTGAGGAAATACAGATAATCTCTGGCGCACAACAGGGCATAGACATCTTAGCAAAAGCATTTTTAAATTATGGGGATGTAGTCTATGTTGAAGCGCCCACCTATCCTGGTGCCATTAACGCCTTTAGGTCCCGAGGCGCTCACATTGTAGAAATCAATATGGAAGAAGATGGAATAGACCTAAATGATTTAGAAAAAAAGCTGGCCAAAACACCTCCGAAGCTGTTTTACACCATGCCGGTCTTTCAAAACCCTACCGGTAATTCTTACAGCCTTAAAAAAAAGCAAGAGCTGATAGCTCTTGCTACAAGGCACGATTTTTATATAATTGAAGACGACCATGTAAGTGACCTGTACTACCGTCAAAAACCACTTCTGCTTAAGGCACTTGATGATTCCGATAAGGTATTTTATATAAAAAGTTATTCGAAACTATTTTTGCCTGGTATGCGTTTAGCTTTTTTATGGGTGCCCAAGTTTCATTTCGATAAAACTGCTCTGGCCAAATATTCATCAGATATATCTTCTTCCGGCTTCTTTCAGCGGGCAATGGACCTTTTCCTCAGAAAAGGTCTTTGGACTAAACACGTAATGCGCCTTCGAAAAATATTTAATGATAAATGGCAAAAAACCCACAAAGCACTTGTAAATCATATGACAAAGGAGATTAAATATAATCTTCCAGATGGCGGTCATTTCTTTTGGCTAGAGTTACCTAAAGGTTACTACTCTATGAATTTATATGATATAGCTTTGAAAAATGGCGTTTCCATAATGCCCGGGAATTTGTTTTTTATGAGCCAAAAACCAACCGAAGGCTTTAGATTAAGCTTTGCACAGATTTCAAGTCAGGATATTGACAGGGGCATTCAAAAACTTTCTGAGAGTATAAATCATCTTATTGAAAATCCCTACGCCATCATTCAGGGGCCTGATGACCGACCACTGCTGTAAAATCTGTATTAATGAAAACTATACTTCATGTTTTTCCAGATAAGGAGAAAGATTCGTTCTGGCACTTCCTATATGGTCAATTACGGCTTTTTCAGCAGCATCCGGGTCACGGGCTTCCAAAGCCTCATATATACGGCGGTGTTCCTGAAGAGAATACTTTGCCCTGCCGCTTGCTTTTACAGAAACCAATCTAGCTCGCTGTATAAAATGGTGGAAATTTGTAAGCACCGATTCAAGGGGCCGGCTTTTACTAGCTTTAAATATTATGTCATGAAACCTTGAGTCTAATTCTGACAGTTTTTCTACATTTCCCTTTTCTGTATAAAACTCCATAAGGTCCAGTACTTCCTTGAGTTCCTTTAGCTGTTCATCCGTAATTTTTTCGGCAGCCCACCTTGCCGCTAGGCCTTCTATCATCCCTCTAATTTGATAAATGTCTTCTACATCTTGGGGTGTTACGCCTTCAACTATTACACCTTTGTTAGGAATACTTGAGACCAGGCCCTCCAATTCAAGTTGCCTTATGGCTTCTCTAATGGGAGTGCGGCTAACGCCAAGCTCTTTTGCCAATTTCATTTCTATTAAACTTTCACCGGGCTTGTATACTCCATCCAGTATGGCATTTTTTAGGCGATGATATATCTTACTTCTAAGGGAATAGCCGGTATCTTCAAAATCGGATATCATATGATAACCTCCCCGACAATTAAGAAAAGTCCTAAGTCTATTTTACTATACATTTAATGTTTTTTAAAGGGATTCATGTACTATGCGCATGTCCTCTATGGTTTGAACCATCTTTTCCTTTATCTCACAGGGAGGAAAAACACTTAAATATTTTATGCACCTTGCAAGAAACCTATTGCAGTACTTTGCCGCTTGCTCTACAGCAGCTTTTTTTAATTGGGAAACATAGAATTGTTTTTGAATTGTGCTTGATTGGAACCTGTCACTAAACTTACCATTTCTAATATATGAAAAAAGTTCACGGGGATTTGCTGCTTTGTTCATTTTAAAGAGCAAAATCATAGGTAGGGTTATTGTGCCTTGAATCAAATCAGAAGAAGGCTTTTTTAAGTGTTGCTCATCGCCTGTAAAATCCATTATATCGTCCCGGATTTGATAAGCCTTTCCAAAATCCCAACCCATTTTTACCAGGAGCCTTGCTTTTTCTGCGGGTAACTTTGCTGTACAGGCTCCTGCAAAACAGCTTAGCGACGTAAGCGCCGCAGTTTTATATGTTATCCTAATTATGTAGTCTTTAACACTTGTATTAAGGTCAAAGGCCTGCCGTCGCTGTTTGATTTCCCCTTCTACCATGAGAGCAATTACTTTTAATGCTTCTTTAAATATACAAGAATTAGACAGTTCTGACATGAGGCGAAGTGCACAGGAATAAAAATAGTCGCCAAGCAAAAGTGCATTGTCTTTACCATATAAGGCATTAATTGAAGGCCTACCTCGCCTTATCTTGGCTCTATCTATTATATCGTCATGAACCAGGGCTGACATGTGTAACATCTCCACACCAGCAGCAGCCATGCATAACTCATCTATATCGATATTCTCGGAATTGTCTATAAGGCCGCAAGATAGGGTGAGCATCGGACGAACCATTTTGCCTTGATTTTCGGCAAAATATAATGCCATTTCCTGGAGTAACGAGTCTTTTGTATCTATGCAATTTAAAATGTAATGCCTCACTTTATCAAGCATATTCCCAATATCTAAAGTTTCTTTCCCTGCAGTTATTGTCAAAAAATCCGGCAAGCCATCGACTTCCTTTCTTGAATATGAATTTGTCTTTGATAAAATGTTATACCAGTAATGCGAAAACTATACTATTGGCAACAATTGCAGCAATGCACACAAGCTGTCTTTTCGTTACATCGCGAATGTCTATGACATTGGCCGTTACTCCTGCCCATATAACTATAAAGCATGGTATGACCATCCAAGCAAAGACTTGGTTAATGTATAAAAATCCTAAAAAACTTAGAATTGCTGCAATGCCAGAGTAAAATATTGATGGTAATACCGACCCTTTAGGCCCCCAAAGCTGAAAACACAGGGCAGGTGTTGTCAGCTTACAAGGTTTCGCCGAAAGGTCAGCAGGTATATCTGGGATATGGTGCAACATAATCCAGCCTAAAATAAGTGTCGTTTGTATTATTGCCGCAAAAAACGGCACCGGATGAAATTTCCCTGTCAATACAAAATAAGAGGCGGTTGATAAAACCACTCCCGGCGCCCAAATACCTATGAGCTCACCTATTATTGGTTTATAGGCCAAGCGAAAAGGCGGACAGGAATACGCCCATGCGGCAAAGACTCCTACGGCAACGGCCGCAAGAACCAGTATCCCTCGAAACATATATAAGTAAAGACTTATCATAAAAATTAGTAAAAGCGATAAATAAGCTATCCTATTTAGGGCAACTTTATGAAGTAATCCCTGTTTTAAAACCTTGGAGCCTCCGGATAGGATTCCTTTGGAGACCTGGTCAGTGCCGGATTCCCAATCATTTATATCATTTAGTGAATGAGTTAGGAATCCATTGATCAAAAATCCGCCAGCTACCAATGGCAGCAAATGATGCCAAAGTATTTCCCTATATTTTTGGGCAAAGGCGATGCTTATGAACATCAAACTGCCGGAATAGGTAAGCACCGGTATGATACGAAAAAGTTTTATAACACCTAGGACTGTATTTTTATTTATTGTTTTCACTGGCTTTCCCCTTGTACTTTTCCTTGTTGTAAATTAGTGTATGGTTGCAGTTTATGGATTACACAAGTTTATGTTGTGATTAGATTTGATACAATTCCCACTGTTATTATTTATTTCCGGCATTAGCCTAAAATATGTCACAAATATCTAACCTCCCCTTTATTGGCGAGTTTAAAGCAGGCAGCGGTACAGCGTGCTGAGCAAAACCTATTACTTGTTGACAGCAGCAAATTTGGTGTATCATCATTAATTACATTTTGCAAACTTACTGATATTGATAAAATAATCACCGATAAAAGACCTGATGAAAAATACATTGAATACTGCCGGGAGCACTCCATTGATTTGGTGTTTCCAGAGTAGTTTGAATAAAAAAAAGCACGCGTAAAGCGTACTTTTTTATAAGTCTATAGCGTTGTGCTAGTATGAAATTTATTCAAAAAATCACATAAGTTATTATTTAGTAAATTCTATGCGACAGCCGCACCCGGCAGTTTTAATTGCTTTTATCTATGTTATTGCACAGTTTATAAAAGCAACCCTAAAATGCAAGGGTTGCTTTTTCCAAATTAAGCATGAATTACTGACCCTTCATCCTTCATATACTTTTTTGCAATTCCTGTCACCATCATAGCTATAGCAGCATCGCCAGTTACATTGCAGGCTGTGCCGAAGCTGTCCTGCAGTGCAAATATTGAAAGCACCATGGCTACTCCTGCATCGTTAAAGCCCAATACTCCTGTGATAAGTCCGAGGGATGCCATAACCGTCCCACCAGGCACACCAGGTGCTGCAACTCCAAACAGACCAAGCAAGAATATGAAGGTTATCATTTGGACTAGCGGCGGCAATGTGCCGTATATTATCTTTGAAACCGCCATTACAAAGAATGTTTCTGTTAGCACGGATCCACACAAATGCACAGTGTTGCACATTGGTATTACAAAATCCTGTATGTGCCGCGGTATGTCCTCATTCTTGTGGATGCATCTTAAAGCTACAGGCAATGTTGCAGCACTTGACATGGTGCCAACTGCTGTCATGTAAGCAGGCCCGTAATGTTTTACCACATTTAGGGGATTTATGCCGGATATTATTCCGCCTATGGTATACAGCACAGTGAGCCATATGAGGTGACCTAGAATTACAAGCAATATTATTTCTATAAAGACAGGCAGTTGCTTTGTTATGCTGCCTTCATAGGCAAGGCCTGCAAAGGTTGTGGCTATGAAAACGGGCAGTATGGGAATTACTATGTTCTGGACTATATATAAAACGATTTTTTGAAACTCGCTTAATAGGTTCCTGAAGAACTCTGCTTTGGTGTTGGCAGTTGCAATGCCCAACATTAAGGCAAGAACAAGTGCACTCATTACGCTAAATATTTGAGGAACGCTTAGTTCAATAATGGCTGCAGGCAACTCTCTTAAATTTTCAATATTTGTAGCAATTGACAGATGCGGTATGATTGCATAACCTGATATCATGGCAAATGCTGCAGCTCCAACTGACGATAGGTACGCAAGTAAAACAGTAATACTCATAAATTTACTGGCATTTGTTTTTAATTCTGCTATAGCTGGAGCTATGAATCCAACAATCACGAGAGGTATTGTGAAAAGGATAATCTGACCCAAAAAATATTTTATACTTACAATAGCCACCATAAGGTTTTTAGGGGCTACAAGGCCTAAAACGATACCGATAAAAATACTTACCAGTAGTTTGATTATTAAATTGCCGCCTTCTTTTGCTTTTGCCATAAAACTTGGCACCTCCGAATTTAAAATTTAATCATATTTGTGGTTTTAATAAACGCTAACATTTACCTTTACATGCACTTGCCCATCATCACCCCCATAATCGCTTCATCTGTAGTTGCCATCCCTTCAGTGGACACCTTACCTAGATTATAAACGGTTTTTTCAGCAGTTTCATCTACTATACCGTCATCTGATGATATAACAACATCATTTAAAGCCATCATGGCACATTCAATAGCAGCATCCACAGAAACAGACAGTTTGAAAGCACATCCCGGTTTTCCACCATCGCAGATAATTCCAGCTAGAGTGCCTATCATATTTTTGATAGCCCCCTCTATCTGCTCAATACTTCCACCGAGGATATATGTAATCCCAGCGCTTGCGCCTACGCCTGCAGCTACACCGCATCCGCATACGGGAGAAAGGGTTCCTGTAAAGCTTTTTACATAAATAGTTACCAAAAGGCTTAAAGCTACCCCGCGAATTAGTTTATCAGGGTCTATTCTCTTTTTCTCTCCGACAGCAACTACCGGCAGTATAGCAGTAAGGCCGTGATTTCCGCTTCCTGCACAGCTCATAACAGGCAAAGGATATCCGGACATGCGCGCAAAGCTTGCAACAGAAGTAAGGTATTTTGCATAATCTTTATAGTCCATATCATGCACGGAAAGTCCGTTGCCTAAAACCTTGCCGTATTTACTGGCCATTCCCGCTTCGGCTATTTTTTTATTCATTTTAATGCCTTTTTCAACTAAATCTAGAAGTTTTATATCCACTCGGTCTGCAAACTCCACAAAATCCCTAATACGCATCTTCTTCATGCTCTGTATTAATGAAACCTGCTGTTGTTCTGCTTCGGCTTTTTTAAAAATTACCTGATCATTCCTCTGTACAATTACGATGTTATCATGTTTGTCTTTAATAATAACTTTAGTTTTTCCTAAGTTGCTAAAAGCTTCTACTTCTACATATAAACCCACTATATTTCGAGCTATGGTGACATCAATAATATTCCTTTTTATAATTTCCTTGGCTTTAAGTACATCTTTAGATGTTATATCTTTTAAAACTTCAAGGCCATACTCAGATTTACCTGCCAGCAGCGCTAAGGCCACGGCCATATGCAAACCTTTTTCCTTTGTGCCGGGTATCCCTACAGCTAGGGCGTTTTTAAATATAGGGTATGAAACTTTAACTGTG
>NZ_JAFFJA010000003.1 GCF_021991635.1 Tepidanaerobacter sp. GT38 | reverse complement strand
TTTTTTCTTTTGCTGTTAAATACAATATTTAATCAAATTTGTAACCGTGTTTTTGTGTTTTTATTTTATGCCAAAGGTGACATTTTCACTGAATAAAAATCATGCCTTTTAGGTGACATTTTCAAAGATTATTGACACATGTTTGGCTGTTTTACAGTTTCAAAGACTAATGATGTTAATAATGAAAAATTTTCAATGAATGGTTCTGTTGCATATGGAGCAGTAGATAAAGATAATCTGGATAAAACTAAGATAACTTACAATATTGTAATAAGTGGGGATAAAGAAGATATCAATAGCATTGAAACTCAAGAACCGCTGATTAATACTGAATATATTGACTTGATGTTGGAGAATGGTCCTCACAGCGCACAGGTAAAAGGTGGAGAAAATCCATACTTAGAAATTACAGGTAGCTTTGTATTTGACACAGCCGGTAAAAGTAAAAAGGAAATTGAGGACATGTGCTTGTTTCAGGGAGTTAAATTAATAGACAAGGATAATAATGAATACATACTAAAGTTTAATAGGCACTAAAGAGTCTGATAAAAATATATGTCAATAATGAAGATACCTTCTTTATATAGTGTGCATGCTTATAAACAATCTATAAAAAGTTTCAAAAATGAAAAAGAAAGGACATATTAAACTGTATCGTATGTCCTTTCTTTTGTTTTTATTAAATTATTGGCTTGTATTTTAATGCCCGCAGCAGCTGCAACTTCCGCCACTGCAAGAACCACAAGATGAACTGTTGGAACTTTCTTTAGTTATGTATAAAAAACCAGTGAATAGTTGCTGGACATTTCCGTTGCATTTAGGGCAGCGAACCTGGTCTTTGTTTTTTATGCTGACAAATTCACTGAAGCGATAACCGCATTTTTTGCATTCAAAATCAAAGGTAGGCATTCTCATGTTCACCTCTCTTACTTCTATTGTTAGTGTAAGAGCCTACATCTTATTATAATCTTTAAAAGCCTTTTCCATTTCGCGATTTGCGTCACGCCGTTTAATATCTTCGCGCTTGTCGTAAAGAGCTTTACCTTTGGCAAGGGCCAGTTCTACTTTGACCAGACCACGTTCATTTAAATAAACCTTGAGCGGAATAAGAGTAAGGCCCTTTTCCTTAACCTGACCGGCAAGCCGATTGATTTGTTTTTTGTGCATCAGCAATTTACGGGTTCTCAATGGGTCTTTGTTGAAAATATTTCCTTTTTCATATGGGCTTATGTGCATATTATATAAAAACAATTCCCCATTTTCTACTTTGGCAAAACTGTCTTTAAGATTGCCCTTGCCTGCTCTAAGGGACTTTACTTCTGTGCCAATTAATTCTATACCTGCTTCAAAAGTTTCCAATATATGATAATCGTGCCTTGCTTTACGATTTGTAACCAGGTCTCGAGATTTCTTTTCCAATGTTTAAACCTCCGCTTGATGAAAATGCCAATTACATATCATATTATAACACACGGTAGCAAAGCCGCAATCAAAAAAATTTAAACAATTTTCCTATTAATTTTATTAATGAGTTTGAAGGAACGATGGGTAAGGGAATATAATAGTATTTTGGAAGAGCCAGTCTTTTAAGGTTTTGATGAGTTTAACGAAAATAGGTGGCAGGTATTTATCCTACCACCACTATTAACATAGAGTCTTTATTTTATACATTATTTTTTATTAACTTATAATAATCAAAGGATATGTTATTCAAAATAACCACAAATGTCTTCTTCAACAAGTAAAGACTCCCACTGATTGTGTACCAACAGCTCGAATTTGGATTTTATATAGTCATAATAAACTAAGGGGACGTTCTTGTATAACTGTAAGAACAGTCCCCTTTCGCTTTTCAATGCAACACTTTATAATGATTCTTTGTAGATTTTTTCAATGACTTGTTCGGTGACATCTAATGGGGCAAGGGAGAGCAATCCATCCAGAGATGGTGTAGTTTTCGCCAGCTTTACCAGAGTAGGAATATCATCTTTAGTGAAACCAAAATCCGAAAGTTTTTGAGTGCATCCTGCATTAAAGAGCCATTCCTCAACCTTTTTCGATACATATTCCGCTTCAGCAGGGAGACCTTTCAAGTCGGGTACGATGGGGCTATATACGTCTGCCAATATCTCTGGAACATATGGATAAATCGTCTTTACTACCGCAGGCAGTAAAGCGCCGAGACCTAGACCGTGAGCTACTTCAGGTTTTACTGCACTCAAGGGATGTTCCAGGGCATGAGTGATGTGGAGGAGACCGTTGTCAAAGGAGATTCCGGCCAAGGCAGAAGCGTATAATAGGTAGTACCTTGCCGTGAGGTTTTCGGGATCATTTATTGCTGCTGGGAGATAGCGAACTATGAGTCTCACCGTCTCTTTTGCCGTAAGAATACTGTAAGGCGATGCTACAAGGGTGGTGACAGCCTCAGTAATGTGGTTTAAAGCATCAATTGTAACCGATATAGTCTGTTCTTTGTTAAGCTTTGTTGTGAGAGCAGGATCATCTATGGCATACATAGGATAGATGCAATCATAGGCTATAGCTGGTTTGTAGTTCTTTTCGGGAATGGTAGCTACAGCGAATCTATTTACCTCTGTGCCGGTACCGTGGGTGAGGTTTATGGCTATAATGGGGGCTGCCTTTTCAGGGATAAACTTAGCTTCATAAAGCTCGCGCGCATTTTTGTCAATGTATTCCAACAAAATTGCTACACTCTTGGCAGTATCTATGGGGCTTCCGCCTCCGATGCCGATGACAGCTTTGGCACCAGTTTCTCTGCCCATTTTGGCAGCTTCATCGACCATGTCCACCGTAGGATTGGGGCCAACTTTGTCATAAAGGGAGTATTTAAATTTGGCTTCTTCAAGAGCAGGCTTGATAACATCAAAAGCCCCACTGGTCTTGTATGAACCTTTTCCGGTTACGAGAATGACATTGTCTATTTCCTTATCTTTGAGAGCCTTCAGAATATCCTTTATCTTTTTTATGCTTCCTATTCCGAAATAATTAGTGGTCTTGCAACGCAACTCGAATACGTTGCCGGTATTTATTTTTGTTTCCCACATAGCAACAACCTCCTTTGTGAAATTTGTAACTATCTTTGACAATAATTATAATATCTTGTTAAAATATTGTCAATCCTTGAGTTTAGATACATAAAACTGCCCGTTTAAAAAATTTTTGTTATAGTTATAGAAAACTTAAGTTATAAAAATTAGACAAAAAAAAAAGGACATACCATGCAATGTATAGTATGTCCTTTTTTGTCTTCAATATTTTTTAATCAGGTATTGATAACTCATGGCTGTTGGAATTTTTTTAGAAATAAAGTGAGTTTTAACTGAGAATAAATCGAATATAAAAAGCCGCTATTTTAAAGCGGCTTGGACTAACCCTTTTAAAAACTACAATCAAAATGTACAAATTCATTAGAACTATTAGAACTTGCAACTACTTGTTTACCACTGTCTTTTATTATTGGAGCATTTGCGTTAAATTGTGCCGGGGAAGGTTTTAGTTCAATTGTGGCTGGATTTTCAATAAGCAATCCACCTTCTTCGATAGTTAAATTATTATACTGTATTTCTTTAACATACAATTTACCCGAAGCACATATTTTTAAATTTTCTACTTGGACATTGCCGGTTACTTTTCCTTCGATAATTAAGTTTTTGCTTATAATGTTTCCGTTAAAACTACCGCAGGAAGTTACGTAAACAATAATGCCGTTGTAAATGTTTCCGTTAAAAATACCGCTTATTACTATCAAACCAGGTTCTTGTGGAGTTTCTGCCAGTATTTCATCATCAAATGTCATGTTTTATCACTCCAGATTTAGCTAGTCAAACTTTAAATTGCTGTTTTGAGGATAACTATGGTTCCACAATCTATCAGCCCAAGTTAAATAGCCTCGACAGTTGGCGGTTATGGGATCTAAAGCAAGTTTCGCATTGGATAGTTGAGGAAGTATATATGAACTTAAGGCTTGTCCGCCGCCACCGGTTAATAACAAGCAGTCAAACTCTGATACATTCCATTGGGAATGGATCTCGACTAGAATATTGGTAGCCAATTTTTCAAAAGCACTTTCTACAATGCTGGAGATATCGATAGTTTCTCCTGAAATATTGATTTTGCGATTAATAACAATCCCATCTAAAGCATAGCTTTCCTTTTCTACGCCAAATTCGGTAACCAGGTTAGATCCAATGTCGTCATATGCGGTTGCTAAACCAACTAGGATAGATTTACTTTTTTCAGGTATGTACTCTGAGTCTTCTATAGTTGCAAAGTCTGTAGTTTTAAACCCAATGTCAACTACTCCAATTCGCCCATCTGGGGCAATTGCTGAATTGGAGATAGAAGACCAATAAGTTCCTAAGGGTTGCGGCACTACCTCAATGTCACTTACATTTATTTTAATGCTGCGATTTGCTGCACCATTGTAAAGCGTTATATTGCGTTCGCCTTTCACTCGGTTTATAAAATCCTCTGCAAGGTGCATCCTTTCAACTGGAAGGCCGGTAACCACATTAAATACATTAGTAACATCTTTGGCGAAGAGACTTAAAGCGCTGAAAAAAAGTATCTCCAAATCATCGCTGATAGAACGCGTGTAAGAAAGGTCGCGATATGAAATCTGGAGTGTTTTATGGCCGATTTTCCAACAAAAAAGAGTCTATCGCCTATACCTATTTTAAGATTGTCAATTGCGGGGCTGGGGCCTATTTTTGTGCTAAACGTTGGCTTTGTATGACCTTCCCCTACAACACTGGGAAAGGAGTAACCGATCTGGCCGTCAGTTACTTTGACAAAACCATAACCTACATCAATACCAATTATTTGTGTCACATAGAAACCTCCTTTTATATATTGCTTTCCCTTAGCCTTTAGCCCCACACTTTTTTTAACTATATAATAACAACTATTCAATATTTTGTAAATAAGCTGATAAAATTATGATATTGAAGCTTTATGGATAAATTTTACAGCAATGTGGAACAATTAAATAATAATGGTTTATGTTTATGTAGAAAGCAGGTAAATGATTTGTATAAAATTTTGATCATCGGTATGGGTAATCTGTTGATGTCAGATGATGGATTAGGTGTTTTGGCTATAAAGGAATTGCACAAAAGGTATAAGCAGCAGGCTGAGATCTGCTGTTTAGAAATAGGTACATCTATTTTAAACTACGTTACTGATATAGGAAAAGCAGAAACCCTTATTGCAATAGATGCCATAGCAGTTGGTAATAGACCCGGAACCATATATCGCATATATGCCAATGACGCTTATTTAACAGATCGAAAGTGCTTTTTTATGGATATCCATGTTGCTGGCATTCATGAAGCGATAGCTCTTTCTAGAGAATTAACGGGTTTGCCGTCAAAGGTTTTTATATACGGTATAGAACCACATACCCTTAAAGAGGGTTTTTTCATTTCCAATGAAGTCAAAACGTCACTGAAGAAGCTTTTAGACATAGTGCAGAGGGATATTGATTCAATTTTAAAAAAAGAAATAAGGTAGGTGAAAATGTTGCATGAACTTTCTATTACGTCAGCAATTTTGGATACAGTTTTAAGTGAACTGCCAGCGGATTGTAATAAGGTAACAAGGATAGATATTACCTTGGGAGATTTATCGGGGTTTGTAGGCGAACATGTAAAATACTATTTTGAACTTTTAAGCCGAGACACTCCGGCTTCAGATGCAATTTTGACCTTTGACTATAAAAGAAGTAAATTTCGTTGCACAAATTGTGGCAAACTCTATGAAAGGTCCGATTTTTCTATACGATGTCCCTATTGCAAAAGTATGGGAACTTTGATTGAAAGCTGTAATTCCGTTTATATTAACAGGATTGAGGTGGAATAATGGAAATAAAAGTTATAAAAGACGTGCTTGAGGCCAACAATTACATAGCGTGTAAGGTAAAAGAAGAGATTGCAAAGAGACAGGCTATGATGATAAACATAATAGGCTCTCCGGGAGCGGGCAAGACCAGCTTTATCGTTAAAACCATACAATACCTTGACATAAAAAGTGTTGTCATTGAGGGGGATGTGACGTCTGATATTGATTCGCGAAAAGTAGCAGAATTTGGTATTCCCGTGGTTCAGGTAAATACCGGCGGGGGATGTCACTTAAATGCTAATATTATTGATTTGGCCCTTCAGGAATTATCTTCATCAGCTGAAAATGCCATAATCTTTGTAGAAAATGTGGGCAACTTGATTTGTCCAGCCTCCTTTGATATTGGGGAGGATTTTAAAGTTGTAATAAGCAGCATACCTGAAGGCCATGACAAGCCCTATAAATATCCTGCAATTTTTGAAAAAGCCAAGGTAACTGTTTTAAATAAAATAGATTTGATGAAATACGTGGATTTTAACAAAGACTACTTTTACGAAGGTGTATTGACTTTAAATCCAAAAGGCCATATTTTTGAAGTTTCATCTATATTAGGAGATGGAATGAAGGAGTGGACCCGGTGGCTCAAGTTGCAATTTATGAAAAAATTCAACCGATAGTTTATTTTCAAAGTCAAGGTGGAACATTGTACAAGGAAGCCGCTGTATCCAAAGCAGTGGAGATGATAAAACAGGGGAAAATCATAGCCATAAAAGGTTTAGGTGGTTATCATCTGGCAGTAGATGCCCAAAATGAGGAAGCAGTGTCTAGACTTAGACAAAGAAAGCATAGATATGGCAAGCCTTTAGCCGTGATGATGTTGAACACAAAGGAAGTAGAAAAATACTGTGAGATAAGTGCTTCTGAAAAAGAAATTCTCGAAAGTATGCGATCACCAATAGTCCTTTTAAAGCGAAAAAGGGGCAAAGCCCCGTTAGCTTTTAGTTTAACTAAGGGGCTTGATACTTTAGGTGTTATGCTGCCGTATACATTGATACATAAAATGCTACTGGAAAGAGTAGGCTTTCCCCTGGTTATGACTAGTGGGAATATCAGCGAAGAACCGATTTGTACAAATGAAGAGGAGGCTTATTCAAGATTAAAAGATGTGGCAGACGGATTTTTGCATCACGACAGGCCAATAAGAAATCGAATCGACGATTCAGTATGTTTTTTTGCTGCAGGTGGGATTCGCATGGTCAGAAGGGGTCGAGGATTTTGCGATGACCCAATTTTGATGAAAAACAGTTCAGAGCCCGTCCTGGCCTGTGGTGCCTTTTACAAAAACACATTTTGCCTTTTAGAGGAAAATACTGCTTATGTAAGCCATCACATCGGTGATTTAGACAGCACCTTGACTTTTAAATATTACAAAGAAGAGATACAAAAGTACATGACAAAATACAGTATTAAACCCAGCTATGTAGTAAGAGACCTTCATCCTGCATATCTTTCAAGTCTGTTTGCCGATGAATTAGGCCTACCTTGCCTTAAAGTGCAGCACCATCATTCTCATATAGCATCTGTCATGGCTGAGTATGGTTTAAATGAGAAAGTTTTAGGTATTGCTTATGATGGCACGGGTTTAGGCACTGACGGAAATATTTGGGGAGGAGAATTTTTGCTTGCAAATTTGGTGGAATTTCAAAGGGTGGCCCACCTTAAATATGTGCCGCTTCCAGGCGGGGACATGGCCATAAAGCATCCGTTTCGCTGTGCATTAGGTTTCATTTATCCGAATGTGCACAAATTTTCCAAATTCCTCTATCGCTTAAATAAGAATCAGGTAAACATCATATTAAAGCAAATAGAAACAAAGGTAAATACGCCACTTACTTCCAGCATGGGAAGGCTATTTGATGCAGTAGCTTCAATAATCGATATAAAGGATACGGTAAATTATGAGGGTCAGGCTGCTATGGAATTGGAATCCATTATTTTGCCGACAAATGACTACTATAAGTACCATATTACACAGGAAGGCAGCGGATTTTGTATAGATGTAAATATGCTCTTTGAAGAATTGTACAGTGACTATATAAACGGCGTGCCTAAAGGCATTATTTCTGGGAAATTTCACAACACCGTCATTAAATTTACGGTGGATATGGCAAAAAAGATAAGCAATATACACAATGTAAATAAAGTTGTGCTTTCGGGAGGATGTTTTCAAAATCGATATCTTCTAGAAGGATTACATAGAGAACTTCAAAGCGAAGGATTTAAAGTATACATTCCCACTAAAATGCCAATTAATGACGGCGGCATTTCTCTTGGGCAGGCTGCCATCGCTTCGGCTCACTTTTCATAAAAAGAGGTGATGCTTATTGTGCCTTGCTATTCCCATGAAAGTCAAGAGCATAAAGTGGCCAATGGCGGAGGTCACAGCTGGAGGTCTTTGCCAGGAAATCAATATACAGCTTATTCCAAATGTCGGCATAGGCGATAGTGTTTTGGTTCATGCAGGCTTTGCAATACAGATCATCGATGAAAAATGGGCAAAGGAGAGTTTGCAATTATGGGAACAGTTGGAGCTTTAAACATGCCTCATAATGAATTAAAAATAATGGAAGTCTGCGGAACTCATTCGGAAGTCATATCAAAGTATGCCATTAGGCAGCTTTATACCGGTGAGATAAAGCTTATTTCAGGCCCAGGCTGTCCCGTTTGCGTTATACCTGCCGAAGATATTGATTTAATTATTGAATATGCCAGATGTGGTTATATTATTGCCACTTTTGGAGATCTGATTAGAATTTTAGGAACCGTGTCAAGTCTACCTGTGGAGCGGGCAAGTGGGAAACAAGTTAAAATTGTATATTCGCCATTAGAAGCACTTTCATTGGCGAAAAAAAATCCCCAAAATCAAGTGATTTTTGTAGGCGTGGGTTTTGAAACTACAGCACCGCTGGTCGCATTGACAATTATGAAGGCAAAAGATGAAGGCATAAAAAACTTCGGCGTCCTGAGCCTTCATAGGACAATGCCGAAAATTTTAGCAAAGCTTTTTGAAACAGGAGTGAAACTGGACGGACTAATTCTTCCAGGTCATGTATGCACTATTACCGGCTCAAAGCCCTTTGAATTTCTGGCTCGAGACTTTGGCATAACCGGCGTTATTTCAGGCTTTACTCCTGAAGACATTATTGAGAGCATCGAAATAATAAGGCAAAATTTACATCGGCCTTCAATTAAAATACAGTATAAAAGGGCAGTTTCCCCTTATGGAAATAAAGTGGCCCAAAGCGTGCTCAAAAGCGTTTTTGAGCCCTGTGACATTGCCTGGAGAGGTTTTGGGCTGGTGAAAGATTCCGGCCTTGCCATAAAACGGGAATGGAGCTTTTTTGATGCCCGAAAGAGATGGCCGATAAAGCCACCGCATAAACAGCGTATAGGGGAAACGTGCAGGTGCGGGGATATCATGAAGGGCATGTTAACACCACCGGAATGCCCAATGTTTAAGATATCCTGCAGTCCAGAAAAACCTATTGGGCCCTGTATGGTATCTTCCGAGGGGGTCTGCTCCATCTATTACAAATATGGAGGGTGAGCTATGGACATTGTGTTAAGTGCTCATGGCGGAGGAGGAAAACTTACCGAAGAGCTGATACGACAGGTTTTTTTAAATAAATTTGATGAAGATGCACTAAATGAAATGGAAGACTGTGCAATTTTAGACATTGATTTAAAAAAAATTGCCTTTACCACTGACAGCTATACTGTAAAACCCCTTTTTTTTCCTGGTGGGGACATCGGAAGACTTGCCGTATCCGGGACGGTTAACGACCTTTTGATGAGAGGTGCTAAACCCTTATTTTTAAGCGCCTCCTTTATTATAGAAGAGGGTTTTAGAATTGATGATTTACTAAAAATAGCCGGCTCCATGGCAAATGCCTGCCGCGAAGCAGGGGTGAAAATCGTAACCGGTGATACAAAGGTAGTGGCAAGAGGTGAAGTTGACGGCCTTTTCATAAATACCTCAGGCGTAGGCATGGTGCCTTCAGGTGTCGATATATCCATAAAAAATGCCGAACCGGGTGATAAGATAATAATTTCAGGCACCATAGGAGATCATGGAATGGCCATTTTATCAAGCAGAAATGGTTTTACTTTTGACCCTCCGGTGGAAAGTGATTGCGCACCCCTTGTTGAAATAGCAAAAACATTATTCAAGTTTAAAGATAAGGTAAAAGTAATGCGGGACCCTACTCGCGGTGGAGTGGCGGAAGTGCTCTACAATATATCTGAATCAAGCGGTGTGGGTATAGAAATTTACGAAGAAAAGTTGCCGGTAAAGCCGCAGGTAGTTTCGGCTTGTAATATGCTGGGGCTGGATTTTCTGCAACTTGCCAATGAAGGGAAGCTGATTGCTGTGGTAAAAAACAGCGCGGCAGATGAAATTTTAGAGGCCGTCAAAAACACCAAAAATGGGCAAAATGCGGCTATAATTGGAACTGTCAATGATACTGGACAGGTAACGGTAAAAACGTTACTTGGCACTTCAAGAATACTGAGTCGGCCTATAGGAGAACTTATCCCTCGAATATGCTAAAAGCTATTGACAAAATCATTTATTCGGCATAAAATGAAAACAGGATACCCCCATGGGGTATATTTACACTAAAGGAGGCTACAAAATGGCAGAAAAGCTTGAAAAAGCTAGTGTTAAAATAAAGGGAATGACCTGCGCAGCCTGTGCAGCCCGAATTCAAAAGGCCGTTGGGAAAATGCCCGGTGTTAAAGAGGCCAATGTAAACTTTGCCACAGAAAGATTAAATGTTACTTATGAACCCGAAAAGGTTTCCGCAGAGGATTTTGTAAAAAAGGTTAGAGATGTAGGTTATGATGTGATAATGGACAAAGTTGAGCTCGGTTTAAAAAATATGAGCTGTGCAGCTTGCGCAGCCAGAATCGAAAAAGCCCTCTCAAAAGCACCCGGTGTATATAAAGCTGCGGTAAATTTTGCAACTGAAACCGCAACGGTGGAATACAGCAGCAGTGAGACGAGCATAAAGAATTTAATTAAAGTTGTAAGGGACGCTGGCTATGATGCTTTTGAAAAGGCTGTTGTCAATGTGGATAGGGAAAAGCAAGAGCGTGAAAGGGAAATAAAAAACCTTGGCAGACTTGCTGTTATTTCTGCTATGCTCTCAGCTCCTTTGCTTCTCTCCATGTTTTTGAATTTGATGGGAATGCCCGGGGGAATACTGTACAGCCCCTGGTTTCAATTGGCAGTATCTGCACCGGTGCAGTTTATAATAGGTTTTAGATACTACAAAGGTGCCTACCACGCATTAAAGGGTGGCGGAGCCAACATGGACGTATTAGTTGCCATGGGAACCTCTGCAGCCTTTTTCTACAGTTTATACAATGCCTTTACGGTACCTATAGAAATGATTCACCATTATTTGTATTTTGAAGCTTCTGCAGTTGTTATTACCTTGATAACCTTTGGCAAATATTTGGAGGCCGTTGCAAAAGGCAGGACCTCCGAAGCCATAAAAAAACTCATGGGCCTTGCGCCTAAAACGGCAAGGGTAATTCGTGAGGGTAAAGAAACAGATATTCCAATTGAAGAGGTTGTAGAGGGAGATATAGTTGTGGTTCGCCCAGGTGAAAAGATACCTGTAGATGGCACCATAATCGAGGGTTATTCTTCAGTAGATGAGTCTATGCTGACCGGTGAAAGCATTCCCGTTGAAAAAAAAGTTGGGGATCTTGTGGTCGGTGCTACTATCAATAAGACGGGGACATTTAAATTTAAGGCTACCAAAGTGGGCAAAGATACCGTGCTTTTTCAGATTATTAAAATGGTTGAAGAAGCCCAAGGCTCCAAAGCGCCAATTCAAAAACTGGCAGACCAAATATCAGGTGTTTTTGTTCCCGCTGTAGTAGTTATTGCTGCAGTAACCTTTGCCGTATGGAACTTTATTTTTCATGACTTTACAGCAGGCTTGATTAATGCTGTGTCGGTTCTGGTCATAGCATGTCCCTGTGCTCTTGGGCTCGCAACTCCTACTTCAGTTATGGTGGGTACCGGTAAAGGTGCTGAACACGGCGTTTTAATAAAAGGTGGAGAGCATCTGGAAAGGGCCCATAAAATCAGAGCAATAGTTCTGGATAAAACCGGTACAATAACAAAAGGAGAGCCAGAGGTAACAGATGTAATCTCCGAAGGAGAGCTGACACCTGAAGAAATCTTAATGTATGCGGCAATTGCAGAGAAGAATTCGGAACATCCCTTAGGTGAAGCCATTGTTAATAAAGCCAAACAAAAAGACATGAACATTGTTGATGCAGAAGATTTTATGGCAATACCGGGTCACGGCATTTATGCCAAGATCCAGGGCAAAGATGTCTACCTGGGAAATAGGCGCCTGATGCAATCTAAAAATATCGACACAAAGGATATAGAAGAGCTTTTGGAAAAACTTGAAAACGAGGGAAAAACCGCCATGATTATGGCTATGGACAACAAAGTCCAGGGTGTGCTGGCCGTGGCAGATACTGTAAAAGATCATTCCAGGAAAGCTATAAGTGAGATAAAGCAAATGGGTATCGAGGTTTGGATGATAACCGGTGATAACGAGCGAACTGCAAAAGCCATAGCAAACCAAGTAGGAATAGATCACGTCCTTGCTGAAGTGCTGCCCGAACATAAAGCAAGAGAGGTGGAAAAGCTCAAAAGCCAGGGTAAGATCACAGCTATGGTAGGAGATGGAATAAACGATGCACCTGCTTTAGCTGCTGCAGATGTGGGCATAGCCATCGGCACAGGCACCGATGTGGCCATGGAAGCATCAGACATTACACTTATGAGCGGCGATCTGAGAGGAATCGTTACTGCGATTAAACTAAGTAGGGCAACCATGCGAAATATTAAGCAGAATCTGTTTTGGGCTTTTATTTATAACACCATAGGCATTCCTTTTGCGGCATTAGGATTTCTAAGCCCGGCCATTGCCGGAGCAGCTATGGCCTTTAGTTCGGTTTCTGTGGTAACAAATGCGCTGAGACTAAAGAGATTTAGACCTTAATCTACTAAGGAAGTTAATAGCAAAAGTTTTTTATTAAGTGTAGTATAATGGATATAGGATAGATGGTTTAAAATGATCATTTTTCCTGTATCCATTTTTATATTAATTAGACTCCGGAAGGGAGGCTATGTCAAATGTTCCTTTTTAACATGGAAAGTGTATACATAGGATATTCGTTACAAGAACTGTCAAAGGTGAGAGATATTCTGAAAAGAGAGGGCATTAAGTATTCCTATAAGGTGGTAAACCATTCAGGACAGTGGTCACGCCTGGGTACAAGAAGAAGCAGGTTTGGCAGTTTTGGAATGAATATGAATTACGAGAAGCAATATGCTGTTTATGTTCACAAAAAAGATCTTGAAAAGGCAAAAAACCTTGTTAACAGTGTTTTACATCAATAAAATTTCGAACTACCTGCGGTCTGTCGCTGTAGTTATAATATTTTCCTTCACGCTATTGTTTAGATGTAATTTTTATGCTACACTATATTTAGATGATTATCTAAATATCTAAATAGGAGGGCTCATATGAATGGCAATACAAAATCCAGGTTACCGATAAATTGGTTAGCAGTAGCATTGATTCTTTCGCTTTATGTATTAGGTTATTTTCTTTACCCTCATCTTCCAGAGCAAGTGCCGTCCCACTGGAATATAGAGGGTGAAGTAGATGGTTATAGCTCCCGGACTTTTCATGTATTATTTTTTCCAAGTATGATTTTGTTTTTGTATATAATCATGGCCTTTGCGCCGGTTTTAGATCCAAGACCGGAAAGTTATAAAAAATTCTTAGGTGTCTATGAGGGATTTCGCTGGTTGATGATTGGATTCCTCGTATTGCTTTATGTAACTACAACTCTATTTGCGCTAGGCTATCCCTTATCTATAGGGAAAATAATCAGATTTGTATTAGGCCTGCTGTTAGCTTTCATGGGCAACTATTTTGGTAAAATAAGGCACAATTATACCTTTGGCATAAAAACCCCCTGGACCCTTGCCAGTGAAGAAGTATGGAACAAGACTCACAGAATTTCTGGGCCTCTCTGGGTTGTTGTGGGCTTGATATGGATGCTTAGTATTTTCATTGCTGAAAAATTAGCTTTTGCAATTGCTATGGGAAGCTTAATGATAGTCACCATATATGGTTACGCCTATTCCTACGTCTTATTTCAGAAACTTAAAAACCAATAAGATGCTTTCGCAACAATCGAGGGAGAGGATGACAGGAGAACCATGAGCCTTAACCTAATGTTTAAAGCCCTATCAGACCCCATACGAAGGCAGATCCTTTTAATGTTAAGAAAACAAGACATGACCGCAGGAGAGATTGCGGAAAAGTTCGATATATCAAAGCCCAGCATTTCACATCATTTAAACATATTAAAACAGGCTGGCATGGTAATTGACGAAAGAAAGGGCCAGCATATATACTACTCAATAAATACATCTGTTTTTGAAGATGTGGTGAGTTTTGCTTTACAGCTTACCGGCCGCAAACAATAATAAGTGGAAGAGGGGTTAATATGAATATCCAATATTTAAAGAAAAAACTTAGTGAATTCCCAAGAGTTAAATTGATGTGGGGACCAACACCTATCGTTTATGCTGAAAACATCAGCAAAGACCTAGGAATAAATCTCTATATAAAAAGAGATGACCTGACTGGTCTTGCCTTAGGAGGAAACAAAACAAGGAAACTTGAGTTTATTATGGGCAAAGCAGTAGAACAAAAGTATGACACAGTTATTACAGCTGGTGCACTACATTCCAATCATGCCCTTCAGACTGCTGCTGCAGCAAAAAAGTTGGGAATGGATGCAGTGCTAGTATTAAGGGGCAAAGAAGAGAACAAAGGCAATTATTTTATGGATAAAATTATTGATGCTGACACGAGGGTATTTAATGTAAAAACAAGTAAAGAATTGAGAGTTTTCATGGACGATATAAAGAGAGAACTGGCAACGAAAGGCAAGAAACCTTTAGTAATACCGGTAGGAGGTTCTGATTCTGTAGGGGCCTTGGGGTATATAAATGCAGCTATAGAGATAAATGAGCAACTGAAAGAATTAAACTTAGAACTGGACTATGTAGTCAGTGCCACCAGCAGCGGGGGGACCCAAGCGGGTACTACCTTGGGATATAAGATACTTGCACCTTCAACAAAAATCCTCAACATAGGTGTAGGAGACCCGAGAGAAGAACTGCTAAGTGATGTATATAATTTGATCGAAGAAACCCAAGATATGCTTGGGATACAAGAAAGACTCATCGAGAAAAAAGAGGTAGACTTAAATACAATAGATGGCTACGGTTTTGGAGGTTACGGCACTATAGTAAGAGAAGTAGTAGATCTAATTCGATATGTTGCAAAACTAGAAGGATTTTACCTTGATCCGGTATATACCGGAAAGGCTTTTTACGGTCTTATGGACTTAGTAAGAAAAAAGGTTATTCCCCAAGATTCTAACGTGCTGTTTATTCATACAGGGGGATTGGGCGGCTTGTTCCAGTACGATGATGTTATTAGTGAGTTGTTGAAATTTTAATACCCTTTCCAAACCAAAAGTATGTAAACAACTGTTTATTATACTCAATATAATAGTTTAATATTACTAAAGTAGTGCCATATTTATGAGGTATATATCCTTTAAACCATTTATGGCTTGTTACATTAAGTGTAGCAAGCCTTTTTTATTTAACCGTAACCCCTTTTAAGCCACCTGAATATATATAAAGAAGGTTAATTTTTTAAAAGGGGTGGTTGCTTTGAGGCGTTTAGCATTGTTTTTAGTAGTTGTGTTACTGATTTCTGCGTTTATTATAGGCTGTAGTCAGCAGGCAAAAGTCGAAGAAAAGCCGGAAGAAACAGTACCTGAACAAAGCGAGGAACATACTGTTGAAAGCAAACCTGAAGTGGAGCCTCTTTCTCCTAAAGTAAAGGTAACGGTGGGAATGAAAGAAGTAGTATCTGATGCAGGTGTCCTCATTGGAATGGCCAAAGGTTACTATGAGGAACTGGGCATCGAAATTGAGTCAGTATCTTTTAACACCGGTCAAGACATGATAAATGCCTTAGGCGCTGGGCAGCTTGATGTAGGTTGCACCGTAACGGCATCAGGTCTATTTAATGCTATACTTCGCGACATACCCATTAAGATTGTTGCCGATAAAGGGATCAATGTTGAAGGCCAAGGATATTACCGCTTAATGATTAGAAAAGACCTGGTTGATGAAATCAAAGACTTTGAAGATTTAAGAGGACGCAAACTGGCAGTAGTGGGCACTGCTTCCCTTGATGAGATTGCTCTGGACAGAGTGTTAAATCAGGCTGGAATGACTACAAATGATGTTGACCTGCAGGTTATCAGAAGTTTTCCAGATATCGTGGCTGCTATGAGCAACAAGAGCATTGATGGAGGAATGATAATTGAGCCCTTTGTAACTGCTGCAATTGAAGATGATATAGCGGATCCTTGGAAAGATCCGTCAGAGTATGATCCTGATGCCCAGACGGCACTGCTGGTTTATGGCAAGAGCATGATTGAAAGGCCGGAAGTGGCAAAACGCTTTATGATTGCCTATCTCAAAGCCGTGCGGGACTACAACGATGCATTCTTTAAGGGCATAAACAAAGATGAAATCATATCTATCCTTTCTGAATATTCCACGGTAAAAGACAAAGCCCTTTATGAAAAAATGTACCCTGTAGGCTTAAATCCCGATGGCTTTGTGCGAATGAAAGGTATTCAAATGGATCTTGACTGGTATAAAGAGAGAGGTTTACTAAAAGGCGATTTGAATGCTGAAGATGTGGTAGATAACAGTTATGCTGAATATGCAGTGAAAGTGCTAGGTAATTATCAAAAATAGCAGCTGTGGCCGAAAATCGATTTGATTTTCGGCCACCTTAATAGAAAGGGGTTGACATCATGAGTTTGGTAGAAGAGACACTTCAAAAACAATTTGGTGAAATTATAGTAAAGGAAGCAAAAGGCGAACCTAAAAAAGCTGTATTTGACAAAGCATTAATCTTGAAAGTTTTAGCTTTTCTATCACCGTCTTTGCTGCTAGTTTTATGGGAAATATTCTCAAGACTTGGCGTTGTTGATATTCGACTTTTTTCAAGCCCAATTATGATTTTCAAGACCATGGTGCCCATGCTCTATTCAGGAGAACTACTATATCACACATTTATCAGCGCTCAAAGAATAGTGTTGGGATTTTTGGCAGGGGCTGTGCCCGGAGTGATTTTGGGCCTTTCCATGGGTCTTTTTGCACCGATAAGGGCAAGTTTAATGCCGATGGTATCAGCCACTTTTCCAATTCCAAAGCTGGCAATTATGCCGCTAATTCTAATAGTATTCGGTTTAGGAGAAGCGTCTAAAATATTTACAATAGCAATTGGCGTTTTTTATTTGGTATTGATAAATACCATGGCCGGTGTTTTAAACATAGATGACATCTACCTAGATGTGGCCAAAAACTTTGGAGCAAGTCCTTTTCAATTTTATACAACTGTGGCTTTCCCGGGTGCACTGCCTATGATATTTGCAGGTTTTAAACTGGGAATGGGAACTGCACTGCTTTTAATAGTTGCAGCAGAACTTTCGGCAGCTAAAGCTGGTGTCGGTTGGCTGGTTTGGCGGGCTTATGATATGTTCGATATTGAGAAAATGTTTGTAGCCCTTATTACATTAGCCTTTTTAGGGTATATCTTCTCTTATTTATTGGAAATAGCTGAAAAAGTTGTTATACCCTGGAAAAACGACAGGAGGTGAACTATGGTGAATCCCACCGAGGCTATAAATTTAGAAAATTTGACGAAAGTATTTTATGCGCGTAAAAAGAAAATAGTAGCTCTTGAAAATATAGATTTATCCGTGAGGGAAGGCGAATTTTTGTGTATAGTAGGCCCCAGTGGCTGTGGCAAGACCACACTTCTTAGAATTCTAGCAGGCTTGGAAAAACAAACTTGGGGAAAAGTGATAATTCGGTCAAAAAACCCGGAAAAACCTTTAACATCAATGGTATTTCAGGGAGAATCGGTATTTCCTTGGATGACAGTAGCAGAAAATGTAGCCTACAGTTTGAGAATCAGAGGCATTCCCAAAAATGAGAGACGGGAAATAGCCGACCACTATTTAAAATTAATGGGTCTTGACGGATTCGCTGACACTTTTCCCCACCAACTGTCCGGTGGGATGAAACAGAGGATCAACGTTGCACGGGCTTTCGTAAGCGATCCGGAAATATTATTGATGGATGAACCTTTTGGCGCTCTTGACGAACAAAATCGCTTGATCCTTCAACAAGAACTTTTAAAAATATGGGAAGGCAGCGAAAAAACAACCCTCTTTATAACACACAGCATTGATGAGGCTCTTGTTTTGGCTGATAGAATAATTATAATGACGGCTCATCCGGGTAGAGTCAAAGCTATAGTGCCGATTGATATACCAAGGCCAAGGGATATTCTGTCCTTGCGTTCATCGCCACAATTTGGAGCCCTCTTTCAAGAAATATGGCGACTCCTTCAAGAAGAAGTGTTGAAAGCCCAATCTATGGAATTAAAGAATTAACTTAACTTAAGCAGCAAACGCTGCTTTTTCTCATGCATTTCAAGATTTTATGGAATCTATAATATTTCCCCCATCATATAATTTTTCATGTATAATAGTAAATGTAGCATAATTTTTATTCGAGGAGGGTTTTCGATGAAAAAAGGTCTACAGGGAGTAATAGTAGTATTAGTAATAATAGCAGTATTGGGGTTATTTATTTTTTCAACATATAACGGTTTAGTTACATCTGAAGAGGCAGTAAACAGCGCCTGGAGCCAGGTAGAAAATCAAATTCAGCGCCGTTTAGATTTAATACCTAATTTAGTAAGTACAGTAAAGGGTTACGCTGCCCATGAAGAGTCTATTTTTTCAGAAGTTACAAGGGCAAGAGAAAAGCTAATAGGTGCAGGTTCTTTATCAGAAATGGCCGAGGCCAATCAGGAGCTGTCTGGAGCTTTATCGAGACTGCTGGCTATTGCTGAAAATTATCCACAGCTTAAAGCCGATGCCAATTTTAGGCAGCTTTCAGATGAACTGGCTGGCACTGAAAACCGCATAGCAGTCGCACGAATGGATTATAATAATGCCGTGCGGGCTTATAATACAAAAATAAGGAGATTCCCCACCGTTATCTTTGCCAATATGTTTGGCTTCGAAAGAAAAGATTACTTCCAAGCTGATGAAAGAGCAAGTGAGGTTCCGAAAGTTGATTTTAGCGGTGAAAGTGAGTAGTTTGGATCTCCAAAATTAGTGAAAGCGGTGAGCAAAATGACTTTAACCTCAGCAAGGCCACCCCGAGGAAAAAGCAAAAAAATCCTGCTGATTATATCAGTAATGATTTTTAGTTTTGCAATGTCTTTTCTGCAATGTGTCCAGGCCGAACCGATTCCGCCAAAGCCCCATGCAAATCTTTATGTATTCGATTATGCGGAGTTGATCGAAAGTCAAGATGAACAGGAAATGCAAAAAATAGCCAAGATTTTAGATGACAAAACAAAAGCTCAGGTTATTGTAGTGACAGTAAACGGTTTATCACAGATGGAAATCGAAGAATATGCACTGGGCTTGTTTAGAAACTGGGGAATAGGAGATAGACAAAAAAATAACGGTGTTCTAATTTTGATAAATAAAGAAAGTCTTTTAGCAAATCAAAGAGGACGCATCAGAATTGAAGTTGGATATGGCTTGGAAGGAGCTATTAATGACGGCAAAGCAGGTGCGATATTAGATAATTTTGCGCTGCCTGCTTTTGAAACCGGCGAATATTCTCGTGGAATCAAAGATACATTTATGGCTGTGGCTTCTGAAGTTGCCAAAGAATACGACCTTGATTTACAAGATAGCGATCTTTCCGGCCTAGAGCAATACTTAGTCGATGAAGATAATGGCTTGCTGTTTGACGTAATTATTGCCATAATAATCTTTATTGCAATAATTATTATTGCTACCAGTAAAAGAGGCAGTCGCCCATATTACCGCAGGGGGCCCTTTAACGGACCTTTTGGTCCCTTTGGCGGTGGAGGCTTTGGAGGCGGTAGCTTCGGCGGAGGAGGTTTCGGTGGTTTTAGCGGAGGAAGCTTCGGTGGCGGCAGGAGTGGCGGCGGAGGAGCTAGCAGGTAATTTTCGACATATTTTAAGGCACTAAAGATAAAGCAAAAAGAGGTGTTGGCTTTGAACGTAAATATAAAAGGTTTTGGAGTAAGCACCCTAGATGGGCCTATTAGCTTACAAGAGCTAGGCAAGCGATATGAAAAGGATTTTGCTTCTCCCATTGTTGCAGCTATTGTTGATGGCAGCCTTAGGGAACTGACATATGTAGTTGATGGAGATTCTAATGTAGAATTTTTAGACATGTCTTCAGAGATAGGCATGAAAATTTATATTAGGTCACTTATATTTTTATTTGTAAAAGCGTGCTACGATGTTTTTCCAGATTGCAAGGTTCATGTGGAACACTCACTGGGCGATGGGCTTTACTGTGAGGTTGTTCGAAAGGAACCTTTAAGCGAAGATGACGTAGAATCTATTGAAAAGCGTATGCGGCAATTAGTCGAAAGGGATATACCTATACAAAAATATAAAATGCCTCTAAAAGAAGCTATTGCAATGTTTAAGGAATCCGGAATGGAAGACAAGGTCCGAGTTTTAAAATACAGGAAAAGCGATTTTATAAATATTTATGAAATAGATGGCACAAAAGATTATTTTTACGGGTATCTTGTACCATCTACCGGTTACTTAAAGTGGTTTGGCCTAAAATTTTATTTGCCCGGGATCATTCTCCAACACCCCAACAAATCAAATCCAACACATATAGCCGAGTACCATGAACAACCAAAGCTTGCCAGTATATTTAGAGAATCAGACCGCTGGGCACACATTTTGGGTGTTCCAGATGTGGGTGCTTTGAATGAACTTATCACATCGGGTAAAAGTGGTGAAATCATAAGGGTAGCAGAAGCTCTCCATGAAAAAAAGATAGCACAGATTGCAGATACTATAGCCAATGAAAAGGAACGCCTGAGAATAATTCTAATTGCAGGTCCGTCCTCATCTGGCAAAACCACCTTTGCTCAGAGATTAATAGTTCAGCTTAGAGTAAACGGGCTGCGGCCCATATCTATATCACTGGATGATTATTTCTTAGATAGAGACAAGACTCCGCTGGGAGATGATGGCAAGCCTGATTTTGAAGCATTGGAGGCTATTGACCTTCGCCTGTTCAATCAGCAATTGGCCCAATTGATTCAAGGCAAGGAAGTAATAGTGCCGAGGTACAATTTCCATACAGGCAAGAGGGAATACCCGGATATTCCTACAAAAATAGAAAAGGATCAACCCATTATTATTGAAGGCATTCATGGGTTAAATGAACGCCTTACGGCTTCTATTCCGAAAGAAAACAAATTTAAAATATATGTCAGCGCTTTGACACAACTCGGTATAGATAATCATAACCGCATTTCAACAACTGACACCAGGTTGCTAAGGCGTCTGGTTAGGGATAGTTGGCAGAGGTCTACAGATGCAAAAACCACCATCTCCGTGTGGCCGAAGGTTTTAAAAGGTGCACAGGCCAACATTTTCCCATATCAGGAGGAAGCAGATGTAATGTTCAATTCAGCTTTAGTTTATGAAATTGCGGTAATCAAAAAATACGCGGAGCCGCTGCTAAAACAAATCACTCCCCAAGATCCGGAATATATAAAGGCAAAGCATCTGCTAAAGTTCTTGGAGTACTTTGAACCTATTGAGGATGAACGAGATATTCCTCTGACATCAATTATCCGTGAGTTCATAGGAGGAAGCTGTTTTTGCGCTTAAAGTTTTTTCGCCAGCAAGGGGATGTCTAGGAGCATGAACTACGGTTATGCTGCTGTATATGAGTTCGTACTCGCACTTACTGCAATCGCCATTAAGACACGTCTTGCGCATTTGTGCTCTCGGGATTACCACCGTTACTTCATGGGGTGTATCTAAATCGACATTTCTAGACATTTTTATAGTAAGGCCAGGTAAGCTTACTTCAACTTTGTCAGCTTGCCTGGCGTTGTTTTTTTTTACCAAATTTTTAAAAAAACTTTTAAGCTTTACAATGGGTTTCATATTAATTCTCCTTATAAGCTCTGTCGGTTTGCTACTTTCATTATATGCCTCTAATAACAAAATGTTTGATTTGACTTTACTATTTCAGTGTGATATATTGAAGAAAAGAAGGGCCCATCTTTTATTTAGCTTTAGGAGGAATGAATAATTGCAAGGTAAAGTAAAATGGTTTAACCAAGAAAAAGGCTATGGATTTATTGAAGTTGAAGGCGAGAAAGACGTTTTTGTCCATTATTCCGCAATTAATCAAGAAGGTTTCAAAACCTTAAAAGAAGGCGATGTTGTGGAATTTGATGTAGTTGAAGGACAAAAAGGCCCTCAAGCCGCAAATGTAACAGTTATATAGTGAAAATATTAGCCCGGGTAATTTTATGCGCCGGGCTTTAATTATACATTAAATTATATAAATTACATACAAATGTATTAGAAATCGTGGCAAAAAACATTACATTAAATATATTAAAAAAAAATCCCAGAGGGGAGTTGAGCTTTTATGAAGATTAATGTAAGTGGTAAAAATTTCAATGTAACAAAAGCTTTAAAAGACTATGCAGAGAAAAAAGTAGGAAAGCTCGAACGTTTTTTTGATACCCAGGTTGAGGCACAGGTAACCTTGAGCGTGGAAAAGGACAGACATATTGTCGAAGTTACAATGCCGATTAATGGAATGCTGCTTAGAGGTGAAACAGCTACAAACGATATGTATTCCTCCATCGATTTAGTTGTTGACAAACTGGAAAAACAAATAGGAAAATATAAGACAAAGATTGCGAAGAGCATCAGAAAAAATCCTTTTAAATATAACAACATAGAACAAGATGCGGCGGAAGATGTTGAACCGAAAATTGTGAAAGTAAAGCGATTTCCATTAAAACCAATGGATTTAGATGAAGCCGTGATGCAAATGGAACTTTTAGGCCATGATTTTTTCGTCTTTTCCAATGCAGAAACTGACCAAATCAATGTGGTGTACAAGCGGCGTGATGGAGATTACGGCTTGATTGAGCCTGAACTTTTATAAACTTAAAACTCCAAACCTGCCAATCGGCAGGTTTTTTTATACCAAAACAACTTATTGCTATTAGGAACTTTTATTATTTTTTACATTTTAGGAGGATTTGTAAAAAGAAAGTCGAATTAAACCCATATTAACCCTTAAAACGTGGGGTGATTTTGTGTGTAAATTTTTGGAAAGAGATAGGACCATTTTGCATTTTGAAAACCTAATAAAGGAAATTAGAGATATTGTATCAGCAAAGATAATGACCGATGCTGATGGCAAAATATCAGAGATCTATGTGATTTCAAAATCTGACAAAAGTCCAATGCAAATTGTAAAGGAAATTGAATCTACTCTTGCTACTTTTCTAGTGTCACAAACGGATTGTAAGAAAGATACTGTTTTCCATATACCAAATCTTAGTATTCAAGGCATAGCAACATATAAAACTCAACCAAACCTGGAGGTGAAGGTTTTACTTAAAAATTCTGATGGAACCATCTTTGAGGGAAAAGCTAAAGGCACTGTATCTTTTCAGAGTCGAGTGAGCACTACTGCTTATGCCACCATAAATGCAATTCAATTATTTGTCGGTGAAAACTTTGTTATTGATTTAGAGGATGTACATACATACAAAATAGGTAATAATCAGGCCATATCTGTGTTAGTTTCAGTTTTGACTGAAGAAAAATATGAGCAGCATTTAGGCTGTGCAATAGTTGAGCACGACATCTATGAAGCGGTAGCTCAAGCTGTATTAGATGCTATATTTTCTAACCAGCACAATTTAATATGCTAATATTTCGGAGGCAATACATGGATAACAAACTTAAAATTTTAATTCCACTAATGATAGCAGGAGCTATGACTACTGTAGACACGAGCGTTATGAATGTGGCAATGCCAACATTTGCAGAGTCTTTTAATGCGCCTTTGCAAACGGTCAGTTGGATATCTTCTGCATATCTGTTGGTACTTGCAAGTTTACTGCTGACCTCCGGTAGAATTGGAGATATATTCGGATACGGCAGACCATTTATGGCAGGACTTTTTATATTTACAATAGGCACAGCTCTTTGCGGTTTTGCTCCTAATTTGACGCTTCTAATTATTTGCCGGGTTTTTCAAGCAATAGGGACAAGTTTAATTATGGCAGCTATACCAGCTTTAATCACTACTTCTTTCCCGCCACAAGAGCGTGGAAGGGCCATGGGGTTCTATGTTATCTCTGTGTCTTTAGGCCTTATAACGGGCCCATCTTTAGGTGGCTTGATTTTATCAAAGTTTACGTGGAGATATATCTTTTTCATAAATGTACCTTTAGGCATTATTGCGCTGACAGCCTCAACCTTTATAATTCCTAAGCATACTGAAAAAAAGGTTAAGAGTTTTGACTATTTGGGAACCGTTTTGGCTTTAATTTTTCTAATCAGCCTATTATTTTATATAAATCAAGGTTCTTCCATAGGTTGGCTGTCAAATAAAGGCCTGGCGTTAATCTCAACAACTATTGTAGCTTTAGTTGCTTTTATATTTATAGAGAAAAAGATTTCGGAGCCAATGTTAGACTTAAAACTTTTTGCCAATAAAGTCTTTGTAGGTGGTCTAGCCAGCAATTTCCTATATTTTGTGGCGCAAATGATAATGGTGTTTCTGGCGCCGGTTTTGCTTACTGCTGCAACATATCCTCCTGAAGTTATAGGTTTTACGGTTATTGCCTTTCCTGCTGCTATGATGCTTTTTGCTCCTGTAGGAGGCCATCTGTCAGATAGGGTAAATCCTAATCTTGTAAGCGCATTAGGAGGCACTTTTGCCGCCTTGGCAGTACTGCTGATTAGCACCCTATCGCCTACTTCCTTTTCTTATAAAGATTTGCTCTGGAGAATGCTCATATTCGGAGTTGGTGGAGGATTTTTTGAAACATCAAATTCGGTAGTAATCTTAAGCAATGCGCCAGAGCACAGGCGCGGTATCGCTTCCGGGATACTTGCTATGGTAAGATATACAGGTATGGTGTTTGGAGTTGCCATAAGCAGTACACTTTCAGGTCTGCGCAGTGAATATTATAGACAGGCTGTGATTTCGACTTCAAATGGGTTTCGGGATATTGACACAATAAAAGGGATAAAAGACGTGCATATGCTTGCACTTGTATTCGTAACTTCCAGTGTTTTGATTGCGCTTATTGGGGCCCTGTATGCTAATCGAAAAAATCGTCAATTGAAAAAAACAGCTTGAAGTGATACAATTAATAGTAGCAATATGGCTTTGGCATAAGGAACCATCAATATGGTTCCTTATTATTGTAACTTGGACTGATTTGCGGGTTTAAATAAATGAGGTGATATGATGCTAGGCATAATTAAAAAAATCTTGGGCGACAGCAATGAAAAAGAGGTTAGGAAACTTCAAAAAACTGTTGATAAAATAAATGCCCTAGAGCCTACTATGGAAAAATTAAGCGATGACGAGCTTCGCGGTAAGACTGCTGAATTTAAAGAGCGCCTCTCAAGAGGTCAGACCCTCGATGATATACTGCCTGAGGCCTTTGCGGTGGTTAGAGAAGCTGCTAAGAGAACGCTGAATATGAGGCCTTTTGATGTCCAGGTGATGGGCGGCATCGTGCTCCATCAAGGACGCATAGCCGAGATGAAGACCGGTGAAGGTAAAACATTGGTTGCCACAATGCCGGTATATTTAAATGCCCTTACCGGCCAAGGTGTTCATGTGGTTACGGTAAACGACTATCTGGCAAAAAGAGACAGTGAATGGATGGGTAAAATTTACAATTTTTTAGGCCTTGAAGTAGGTCTTATTGTTCACGGTTTAGACTATCAGGAACGCAAAAAAGCATATAATGCCGATATTACTTACGGCACCAATAATGAGTTTGGCTTTGACTACTTGAGAGATAATATGGTCCTTTACAAAGAGCATATGGTCCAGCGGCCTTTAAACTATGCTATTATCGATGAAGTTGACAGCATCCTCATCGACGAAGCCAGGACTCCGCTTATAATCTCCGGGCAAGCTGAAGAGTCTACCGATATATATTACAAATTTGCAAGATTTGTTCCTCGATTGATTTTAAATGAAGATTACACGGTAGATGAAAAGGCCCACAGTGTAATACCTACAGAGAAAGGCATTAAGAAATGTGAACAATTTTTAGGTATAGACAATCTCTATGATGAAGAGAACATAGAACTTTTACATCACTTCCAGCAAGCTCTGAAAGCCCATGCACTGATGAAGAGGGACAGGGACTACGTAGTAAAAGACGGTCAGATAATAATTGTGGATGAATTCACCGGCAGGCTTATGTTTGGGCGAAGGTACAGTGATGGTTTACATCAGGCCATCGAAGCTAAGGAAGGTGTAAAAGTAGAAAATGAAAGTAAAACCCTTGCTACAATTACCTTCCAGAATTATTTCCGCATGTATAAGAAGTTAGCGGGTATGACGGGTACTGCAGCTACCGAAGAGGATGAATTTCGGAGCATTTACGGTCTTGATGTAGTAGTTATTCCTACCAACAAACCGATGATTAGAGTGGATTATCCCGATGTTATATATAAAACTGAAAAGGCTAAATTCAATGCAGTGGTAAAGGAAATAGAAGATTGCTACCGCAGGGGTCAGCCTGTACTAGTAGGCACGGTCACTATTGAAAAATCGGAGCTTTTAAGCAGTATGCTCAAGCGCAAGGGCATTCCTCATCAAGTATTAAATGCAAAGTACCATGAAAAAGAGGCTGAAATAGTGGCCAGAGCCGGCCAAAAGGGTGCCGTTACAATTGCCACTAACATGGCCGGTCGAGGCACCGACATAGTGTTAGGAGAAGGTGTAGCGGAATTAGGTGGCCTGCATATCATAGGAACGGAAAGGCACGAAGCACGGCGCATAGATAACCAGCTTCGGGGTCGCGCAGGCCGTCAGGGAGACCCGGGATCTTCCAGATTTTATATTTCCCTGGAAGATGACCTGATGAGACTTTTTGGCGGTGACAATATTAAGAGTATAATGGATAAATTGGGCATGGATGAAGATCAACCTATTGAGCATCCCATTATAACAAAGTCTATTGAAAATGCTCAAAAGAAAGTGGAAGCCCGTAACTTTGACATAAGAAAACATGTGTTACAATACGATGACGTTATGAATACTCAGCGAGAAGTCATTTACTCGCATCGTCGCAGGGTTTTAGAAAATGACAACCTAAAAGACAGCATAATGGACATGATCTCAGAGATCATCGATAGACTGCTTGACATATACGCATCAAAAGAGATTCATTCGGAAGAATGGGATATAAAGGGCCTTGCTGAGTACCTTATGGATATCTTCCAAATTAAATTTGACCTTGATAAAGAAAAAACAGCTTTGTCTAGAGATGCCCTGCGGCAGGAGCTTGTCAGCAAAGCTCAAGCTGCCTATGAGAAAAAGGAAGAGGAATTGGGCAGCGAGACTATGCGCGAACTGGAACGTTTTGTCTTGCTAAAAACCGTTGACCAAAAATGGATGGATCACATCGATGCTATGGATCAACTGCGGGAAGGCATCGGACTTAGAGCTTATGGTCAGCGAGATCCGGTGATAGAATATAAATTTGAAGGTTATGAGATGTTCCAGGATATGATTAGGAGCATTCAAGAAGATACCGTTCGATACCTTTTCCGCGTTCAAGTCAAAAAGGCTCCGGAAAGACGCCAAAAGACCTATAATATGACGTATTCTCACAATGACGGCGCAGAAAAACCTCAGCCGGTGCGCAACCAGAAAAAAGTTGGCCGCAACGATCCTTGCCCTTGTGGCAGCGGCAAAAAATATAAAAAGTGCTGCGGAAGGACAGCTTAAGTGGATAAACTTTTATGAAAGAGGGGCTGAACATGATTGATGAATATAAAACTCAAATAGAATCGGCAAAGTCTGTTTTAACTGAATTGAGGGATTCACTTTGAAATTGATAAATTAAATTCTGAAATAGAACGCTTAGAGCAAAGAACTATGGCTTCTGATTTTTGGGATGACCATGAAACCGCTCAAAAAATCCTGCAAGAATTAAACAATCTGAAAGGCAAAGTTAAAAACTATACTTTGCTTATCAAAAAGTATGAGGACCTTGAAACCTTACTGGAGCTTTGTGCTGAAACAAATGATAGTGAATTTGAACAGGAACTTGCTCAGGAAACCAAAAACTTTATGAAGCTCTTGGAAAAGACCAAGCTGGAAACCCTGCTTTCTGGTAAATATGATGACAAAAACGCCATTGTTTCTCTTCATGCTGGAGCAGGGGGCACTGAGGCACAGGACTGGGTAAGCATGCTGCTTCGCATGTATACTCGATGGGCGGAAGATAAGGGATATAAAGTAAGCACCCTTGATATGCTGCCTGGAGATGAAGCGGGCATAAAGAGCGTTACCATACTGGTTGAAGGCATGAATGCATATGGATATTTAAAAGCAGAAAAGGGCGTCCATCGCTTGGTTAGAATTTCGCCCTTTGATGCTGCCGGCAGGCGCCATACTTCTTTTGCTTCGGTAGATGTTATGCCCGAGATCGATGATGATATTCAGGTAGATATTAAGCCGGAAGATCTTAAAATCGAAACTTTTCGTGCTGGAGGAGCTGGAGGTCAGCACGTAAACAAAACCGAATCGGCTGTTCGCATAACACATATTCCTACCGGAATTGTGGTATCTTGCCAAAATGAACGTTCTCAGCAAAGCAACCGAAACACAGCCATGAAGATATTAAAAGCCAGGCTATTTGATCTGTATCAACAGCAGCAACAGCAAGAACTTGAAAAAATAAGAGGTGACCAGAAAGAAATAGCTTGGGGCAGTCAGATAAGGTCCTATGTTTTTCAACCATACAGTCTTGTAAAAGATCACAGGACAAATGTAGAAGTTGGAAATGTTCAGGCCGTCATGGATGGCGAACTGGACGAATTTATAAATGCGTATTTAAAGTCTACTGCAAAATAAAAATAAAATATATATACACTTACGCCAAAAACAAGAGCTGTCAAATGTGTAAACGAGACAGCTCTTTTTTATTTTGGATTGTGATGTATATCATGGTCTTTTTGGTGGTTTTAGGGTATTATAAGCATAGAAAACAAAGGGGAACCTTATATAGATGAATAACATAAAAGAAAGGAGCATATCCATGTCAACCTTTAAAGAAGCAAAGGAGAAAAACCTTAAAAAATTAGAGCAGTTTGTGCCCATTGTAGCACGAGTCCACGGCAAAGCTCACCCAGAATTTTACGATGTACACAAATTGTTTGATGCAATCTGTGCCAAGATTAAAGAGGCAGGATCTGAAACACCAGATTTAAACCAGGAATTTGAACAACTGCGCCAAATTACGGGAAACTACACGGTGCCGGAAGGTGTATGCGAAACCTACGAGGCTGTATACAATATGTTAAAAGAGCTTGACAAAGCCTATCAAAAGCAACAAGAAAAAGATTAATATAATTAGGGGTAGTTGCAGTGCAAAACTATATATTAAAAAATAAAAATTCAATAACATTGATAAGCGGCATTTTAATAGCTATTGCCTTTATCAGTAAATGGGCAGTCGCTGATATAGATATCTTTATCTGGGCCTTGATTGCTGCTTCCATCTTAGGTGCAGCACCTATTGCCATTCAAGCATATGAGGCTTTGAGAGTAAAAGTAGTGAGTATAGATGTTCTAGTTACAATTGCAGTCATCGGTGCCTTTTTAATTCAAAACTATGAAGAATCGGCAGTTGTTACATTTTTATTTTTATTCGGTGCATATTTAGAGCAGCACACGTTAAATAAGACACGTTCAGCCATAAAAGAATTGACGGAAATGGCACCGGAAAGTGCATTAAAACAAATGGAAGATGGAGAATTTGTGGAAGTTGAAATTGATGAAGTTGACGTAGGTGATATTTTACTTATTAAAACCGGTGCCAAAGTTCCGGTTGATGGTAAAGTTTTAACCGGTGAAGGCAGTGTCAATGAAGCAAGTATCACGGGTGAATCTATTCCTGTTAGAAAGGAAAAAGGCTCAAAAGTATTTGCAGGCACAATTTTGGATAATGGAACTCTTCAAATCGTAGCTGAACGGGTAGGGGAAGATACGACTTTTGGCAGAATAATTGAACTGGTGGAGGAAGCCCAAGACTCAAAATCTGAAGTAGAACGCTTCATAGACCGCTTCTCAAAAAATTATACACCAGCAGTCCTTGTTCTAGCATTTATAGTATGGTTATTTTCAAGAGATGTGGAACTTTCGATTACCGTTTTAGTTTTAGGCTGTCCCGGAGCTTTAGTTATCGGTGTGCCGGTGTCCAATGTTGCAGGCATAGGAAATGGTGCCCGAAATGGCATACTGCTAAAGGGCAGTGAAGTGATCAATGATTTTAGCAGATTGGATACAATGGTATTTGATAAGACGGGCACCCTTACTGTTGGAAAGCCATCGGTTACCGAGAAAAAATACTATAGCGAAAATATAGATGAGGCATTAAGCTATCTTGCAAGTGTTGAACGGGAATCAGATCACCCGCTGGCAAAAGCTGTATTAGAGCAAATAGGCGAAACTAAAATCTTCCCAGTTGAAAATACAGAAGTTGTAAAGGGTGAAGGAATCGTAGCAAATGTAGGAGGCCACAGAGTAGCTGTAGGCAATGCTGCCTTAATGGCAAGAGAAAATGTCAAGATAGACGAAAATGCTAAAGCCGATATAGAGCGCTTTGAAAAACATGGCAACTCCCTTGTCTTAACTTCTGTTGACGGAGAATTGAAAATATTGATGGGGGTTCGCGATCGAATACGGCCAGGCGTAAAAGAAGACCTACAAAAGCTTAAGAAATTAGGAGTAAAGAACTTAATAATGCTTTCTGGTGACAACCAAGGGACTGTTGATGCGGTCAGCCGCGAATTAGGTTTGACTGAGGCCTATGGTAACATGCTGCCTGAAGATAAAGCAGCGTATATCAAAAAGTTAATAGAGGAGGGTAAAACTGTAGCTTTTGTTGGAGATGGAGTAAATGACAGTCCTTCACTGGCCTTAGCAAATATTGGCATAGCTATGGGCGGGGGTACAGACGTAGCCATTGAAACATCAGATGTTGTACTGATGAATTCGGATTTTGGTCGTTTGCCCCATGCGCTGGGGCTAGCAAAAGCCACTGCCAGGAATATGAAACAAAACATTGCAATTGCTCTAGGTGTAGTTCTGGTGTTACTTGCAGGTTTATTGTTTGGCGATTGGGTAAATATGTCAATCGGCATGCTGGTACATGAAGCAAGTATCTTGGCTGTTATCTTAAACGGTATGAGGTTATTAGGCTATCGCCTAAGATAATTTTATACACAAAGCGAAAAGGCAATCGCAAAAATAAATTTAAGACAGGAGATGATAATTATGAAATCGGCAACAATACAGTTAGAAACTTTAACATGCCCTTCATGTATGTTAAAAATCGAAAGCGCACTTAAAGGTTTAAGTGGCGTAGATCAAGATACGGTAAAAATTATGTTTAATTCAAGCAAAGTAAAATTAGATTTCGATGAAGACAAGATTTCCATTGACCAAATTGAAGATTCCATAAAAAGACTAGGTTATGAAGTTGTAAAATCTAGAGTTAAATAGGTTGCATCAATGGGTTAAATAGCAATCCCTGTAGTCATTCGAATACAGGGATTGCTATTTTATAAAGTCTTTTAAAATTTTCGACATTATGAGCGGTATAAATCAAAAAAAGGAGGAATCTGGTAAAACTTTGTAGAATTATATATTTAATTTAATGTTTTTAAAAAAACTGACTCAGTGGGGGTATTATGATAAAAAGTGCCCATGTGGCAAATTTGTTTTTAAACCTTTTGTTTCCTCAAAAGCCTTACTGTCTTATATGCAGTAAAAAGCTTGTAGAGTCATCTCTACATTTATGTCAACAATGCAGAGATAAGATAATACCTCTAAGTGGACCCCTATGTGATAAATGCGGGAAACCTTTGCAAATACAAAGAAAAAATATGATATGCCAGGACTGTCAAGAGGATTATCATGCTTTTGTACAAGCACGCTCATATGGCCATTATTCAGGCATACTGAAGCAACTGATTAATGAATTCAAATACCATGGAAAGCCACAAATAGCAGAAGTTTTAGGGAATTTGATGTTTGATGTTTTAAGAGAGCTTCCGTGGCCTATATTTGATTACATTGTCCCCATACCCCTTCATGCCGCAAGGCAAAGGGAGAGGGGGTTTAATCAGGCATACTTGCTATCCAAAGTTATATCCAGGCAAAGTGGCATTCCCATCTTTTGCGGTCTGATAAGGATAAAGCCTACGGAGCATCAGACCTTACTTGATAAAACTTTACGAAAGGAAAATCTAAAAGGAGCTTTTAAAGCTGTAAACACTCATAAAATCCAGGACAAAACTTTGCTCTTAATAGATGATGTGTATACAACTGGAGCAACATCGGGAGAGTGCTCTAAGTGTCTTGTCAAAGCGGGAGCAAAGGCTGTTTATGTATTGACTTGCGCAAGGGGTTAAATACAAAAATTAGATTTATTACAACCACTATAAAAAGGGGTGATATGCAGTGGAACTCAGGAATTGTCCTGTGTGCGGGAAATTGTTTGTCTATAACCATATAAACCTGTGCCCTGAGTGTTTAAAAAAGGACGAAGAAGATTTCGACAAGGTTAGAGAATTTATCAATAATAATCCTAAGGCTACCATTGAAGAAGTATCAGAGGGCACGGGCGTTTCCGCAAGAAAGATTTTGGAGTATCTAAAGGCAGGCCGTTTGATGCTGCAAAGCAACAATACTAATATCGTATTAAAATGCGAGATTTGCGAAGAACCTATTTTAACGGGTAGGCTTTGTGAAAAGTGCAGCAGGAAGCTCAGAAATAATCTGATTCCCGACAAAAAACCTATGTTCGTAGATAAAAATATGAAGGGCAAGCTGCACCTGTCAAAATTTTCAAAGGACGAAAGAAGAAGGTAAGTAATGCCATAATACAGAGCAATAGAGAGCTAAACAGACTTAAATAACATATATTGATATTTTAGCTGCTTATAAATACTCTAGTATAGTTCGATATAATATGTAGCAAGGTTTCTAAGAGGGGGCATTTTGCATGAATATTTCTAGGGCTCAGCTGGACGGAATAATGAGGGCCTACCTAAAAAGCTCAGAGCATTCAAAAGCTAAATTAGATAAAAAAGCTCCAACATATACTGATGAGGTAAATTTATCTGCTGAAGTACGTGAAATAGCCCATGCCATTAAATTGGCTTCTCAAGTGGAAGATATAAGAACTGAAAAAGTAGAGGAATTAAAAGCCAAAATAAAAGCCGGAACATATAACATTGACGGAAAACTGGTGGCAGATAAAATCGTAGAAGAAATTTTTGCAGATAAGCTAATATAATTTAGGGGGCCTAAAAGTGAGAAATAGGGAAATTACACCCGTTCTAATAGAAGTAATGCAAGAACAACTTGAAGCATATAAGAAATTATTTAATTTGGGCGAGGAAAAAACTGATGTCCTTGTAAATGGCGATATCAAAAAGCTCAGCGAAATAACAGAAAAAGAGCAGAACCTCATTTTAAAATTGGGCAAGCTGGAAGAAGAAAGATTTGACTTAGTAAAGCAGATTGCCAAGTTGCACAATAAAGATGCCTCTGAAATAAAAGGGGATTTTCTCAAATCCATTTTAGAAGAGAAAGAAGCAAAAACTTTTGCTGCTATTTACGATGGGCTAAAAGATGTCTTACTGAAAATTGAAGAACAAAATCGGAGAAATGAAAAACTCATTAAAAATGCCTTAGATTACATTAATTTTTCAATAAATTTATTGACGGAAACCAGGTCAAGTAAGGCAAACTACGGTGCAGATGGTGCAAATGCCAAGGATGAAGCATTTCACTTTATTGATAAGCAGGCATGAGGTGGTGAAATATATTGTCAAGTTTTCTAGGAATAGAAATTGCAAAGAAGGCACTTTTTGCAAGTCAAATGGCTCAACAAACCGTATCCCATAACATATCAAATGCCAATACCCCTGGATACTCCCGTCAGCGGGTGATTTTAGAGTCCACATATTCAGCTTATGGTTTCGGTGCCAACTACCAGATGGGCACTGGCGTAAAGATATCTGACATAAATCGTATTCGAGATGAATTTACTGATAGACAATATAGAAATGAAAACTCTTCCCTTGGTCAGTGGAATATAGAAAGCAGTATTCTAAAACAAGTGGAAGCTGTTTTCAATGAGCCTTCAGATATTGGCATATCTTCAGTTTTAAATGAATTTTGGAAGAGCGTTGAGACCTTATCAAAGGATCCTTCTTCCCAAGAAGCCCGGGAAACGGTGAAAGAAAGAGGTATTACCTTAGCAAATACTATAAACCATGCTTTTACCCAGTTAAATGACATAATAAATGACATCAATTACAGAATATCAGTACAGGTAAATAACATAAACAGTATTGCAAACCAAATAGCCCAGCTAAACATGCAAATACAGCAGACCCAAATCGGCGGAGCTTCTGCTGCTGACCTTATGGACAAAAGAGACCTTTTATTAGATGAACTGTCAAATCTGGTGCAGTTTGAATCATATGTAGATGAAAACGGATTATTCACCGTAAATGTAGGTGGCGCTATTTTAGTCAAGGGCACTGAAAGTGCCACAATGGAATTCGATACTTCCGTTGCAGATGGAAAAATCACATGGAAAGAATACGGTTCTGAGTTAAGAGTATTAAAAGGAGAGTTAAAAGGGCTTTTAGACTTGCGGGATGACAAACTAAAAAATTACATAGACACCTTGCATAATTTCACTAAAAAATTTGCCCAGGAATTTAACAAAATTCATCGTTCAGGTTATGACTTAAATGGCGTGGAAGGGATAAATTTCTTCCAATATGAATTTGGCAGACTAAAAGTCAATCCCCAGATTGTTCAAAATCCATCCAAAATAGCCGCAGCAGAAGATCAAGCCAAAATCCCAGGAGATAACCGGATAGCTTTAAAGTTAGCAGCTTTGAGGAACCAAATTTTTGAAATAGATGGAAGAGATTGCACCATTGACGAATACTACGGTGCTCTCATTTCAAAAATTGGGGTAGACTCCCAGGAGGCTACTCGTGCTGCCGACAGTCAGGCCTTTATGGTGAGCCAGCTGGACGAGCGCCGTAAGATGACCTCCAGTGTCTCCTTAGATGAAGAGATGACCAAGATGATTCAGTACCTCCATGGATTTAATGCAGCCAGCCGCATGGTTACTACCGTTGATGAGATGTTAAACACCATAATTAACCGCATGGGCATAACCGGAAGGTAGGGATAGATCGTGAGAATAACTCAATCCATGATAATAGAAAACTTCAATAGAAACCTGACACAAAACCTAAAGCGTCTAGGAGATATAAACGATATGATTGCTGCTCGAAGAAAAATACGGCGGCCTTCAGATGATCCGGTGGGAGCAGCCTTGGCCTTAAAACTTCGCCGTCAGCTCAGCGCCCTAGAGCAGTACAACAGCAATGCCAAAGACGCTCTAACATGGATGAAGGATACTGAAACAGCCCTGACCAATGTTGGAGACAGACTTCAGAGAATAAACGAACTTACCGTTCAAGCTGCCAATGGTACGCTAACTGCTGATGAACGGGAGAAGATACTATATGAAGTCAGAGAATTAAAAGACCAGCTTCTTCAAGAGGCAAACTCAACGAGTGTCAACAGATACATATTTGGTGGGTATATTACAGATAAACCGCCTTTTGATATAGTAGAAGAGGAGATTGATGGAAAACTAAAAAAAGTTATAAAATTGAATCCTGAAATTGAGGATAGCGGTAGAAAAATTGATGATGATGATTTTATAGATTACAATCTTGGTCATTCAGAGCAAATACCCATAAACCTGATTGGCCCCGAAGTATTTGAAGATATTTTTAAGGCAGTGGAAGCACTTGAGGTGGCCCTTGAAAAAGACGATAGTGAAGCTATCTCAGGGGGTATTTTGGAAGACATAAAAAACTCCCTGGGCATTGTTTTAAAATACAGAGCCCAGATAGGCGCCCGCACCAACCGCTTGGAAGCCACTGTTGCAAGACTTGATGCCAATGAAATTGACTACTTAGAACTGCTCAACGATACAGAGGGAATTGACCTGGCCAAAATGATAACGGAACTGAAAATGGAAGAAAGTATATACAGAGCCTCTCTTTCTGTGGGAGCAAGAATAATACAGCCTACACTGGTAGACTTTTTAAGATAATTTTTCCAGGATTTTAGGGGGCCTCTTATATGCTCATTTATGATCTTCACATTGAATATGGTTTTGGCAGCATAGGAATCAATACTTACAAAGGCTATGTGGACCCTAATATGAACATCCAAGAGGGTTTTGAAGTAAATACGGAATTACCGGAGGTCGAAGTCTCCAATACTTTTCCCATAGTCGATGACATAGATTTGTCCCACTGTAGGGCGGAAATAGGACAGCCTGATATTTTTACAGCGTCTTCCATGTGGTACAGTGAGGCCAAACAGTATGTCATTGAATATCTAGGCAGTAAAGCTGCCGGCGGTGACGCTTTAGGAGCCATAGAAAAAGGTGTGACCATTGGCGACATAATTGAAGGGGAATCCTTTCCTGAGCCACCTGAAGTTAACGTGGTGGCGGCACCTAAAACACCTCCTAAAATCACCTTTAAGATGGGCAGAGCAGATATAAATTTTCTATTAGGCAGCGTAAAAGTAGACGTTTCGAAAAAACCTGTTACTTTAGATTATGAAAGGGCAAAGGTGGACATATATATGGAGCAAAATCCATATATAAACATAGAAGCGGTGCCTAGAGGCAAAAATATAGATAAACTAGCATAGGAGTTGTATATTATCATGACCACAGCGGATAAAAAAATCATCACCTTTACTAACGGCATATTGGGGCTCGAGCAGTATAAAAGTTATGTACTCCTTGACCATCCCGGCACCGATGTTGTCAAATGGCTTGAAGCTGTCGACGAACCTGAAGTAGCCTTACCTGTAACTAATCCGTATCATTTTTTTCCAAACTATACTCCCAACATTTCCCGGGAAAATCTTCTCCAATTGCATATCAAATCGCCTGAAGAAGCTCTGGTGCTTTGCGTGTTGACAATTAGGGCACGTACAAAAGATATTACTATAAATCTCAAGGCGCCCATTATTATAAACCCGGATTTGCGCTTAGCTGATCAATTCATTGTGGACAATCCTGAGTACAATATACGGGAACCTTTGCAACTAAAAAAAGCCTGTTCAGATAGGCGGTGCGAATCTTGTTAGTGCTTACAAGAAAGACCGGAGAAGGCATTGTTATCGGAAATGATATTATTATAAAGGTTTTTGAAATTGAGGGAGATCGGGTTAAAATTGGCATCGAAGCTCCTAAGGCTACTAAAGTTTTAAGACTGGAACTTTACGAAGATATCAGTCAGGAGAACAAAAAGGCAATTGATGTCACAAGAGATGCCGTGGATAAGCTTTTTGAATTGTTTTAGGCAAAATCAATATATTGTCTTATATAAACCGCAGAATATATAAAAGACCTGCGGTTTTTGCTGTCCTTAAAAACTCACCTATGCTATAATTGTTTTAGGTCAATCTTTTTCCAATGTTTCCACACTAAAATCATAATTGGGTTATAGCTTTTTAAACCACCTTAAGGGGGTCATCATGTGGAAAAAGTAAAAATGGAGTCAAAGGATATTATCCAAAATAACATAGAAAAAATAGGCAGACTCTTTCCAAATGTCATAACTGAAATAAAGGACGAAAAGGGCAATATAACCCGTGCAATAGATTTTGAGCTCTTAAAGCAGGAGCTGTCTGATGAGATAGTGGAAGGCACCAAAGAGAGGTACTTGCTTACATGGCCGGGGAAAAAGGAAGCCATAGTTTTAGCCAACACTCCTACTAATAAAACTTTAAGGCCGGTGAAAGAAGATAGCCTGAACTGGGAAACCACTCAGAACCTTTTTATCGAAGGTGACAATCTGGAAGTTTTAAAGCTCCTTCAAGAATCATATCTAAACAAAATAAAATTTATTTACATAGATCCGCCTTATAACACCGGCAAAGATTTCATATACAAAGACAGATTCACCGTTGAAAAAACCAAATATGCTAAAAAGTCGGGGCAAGTTGATCAAGAAGGCAACAGACTATTCCAAAATACCGAATACAATGGAAGATACCACAGTGACTGGCTCACCATGATTTACCCGAGGCTTAAACTGGCGAGGAACTTACTGTCGGAAGATGGAGTTATACTTATCAGCATAGATGATAATGAAATCCACAACATGAGAAGGATATGCGATGAAATATTTGGAGAGAGAAACTTCGTGGCCAATTTTATTTGGCGAAAGTCAAAAGGTTCTGGCAATGACTCAAAATACCTAATGGTGGAAACTGAATATATCCTGCTTTATGCTAAAAACATAGAAAATGTAAAATTTAACAATCAAGTTGTAGATATCGACGGAAAGTATAAATTTAAAGATGAATACTATAAAGAGCGCGGCGGATATAATTTAGAAAAACTGGATCGGGGAAGCAAAGGATACGTTGAAAGCCTGGATTTTGGAATAAAAGCACCTGACGGAACCCTTATATTTCCCAACAATCGAAGAGAAAAGTACAATGACGGCTGGCGCTGGGTGTGGAGCAAATCAAAAGTAGAGTGGGGCATAAAAAACGGCTACATAGTATTTAAAAAAGGCAAGGGCAATCAGTGGAATGTATACTGCAAAAACTATGCGAAGGTTGACAATGAAGGCAATCCCATAGTCAGAACCAAGCTTTACAGAAATCATATAGGCTTTGAAGAAAATATATTAAATATTCAGGCCAACCATGAAATGAAGCGGTTATTTGAAGGTGCCGTTTTTTCTTACCCAAAACCGACAACCTTGTTAAAACATTTAATCAGCATGTTTTATCTGGACAATGAAATTATCCTAGACTTCTTTGCAGGCTCTGCTACTACAGCCCATGCAGTGATGCAGCTAAATGCCGAAGACGGAGGCAATCGTAAATACATAATGATCCAATTGCCTGAGCCCTGCGATGAAAACTCGGAAGCCTACAAAGCAGGCTATAAAACAATAGCTGAAATAGCTAAAGAGCGCATCCGCCGCGCGGGAAAAAAGATAAAAGAAGAAACCGGTGCTGATATCGACTACGGCTTTAGAGTATATAGAGTAGACTCATCAAATATGAAAGACGTATATTACGCGCCCGATAAGCTCAGCCAAAACATTTTAGATGAGTTAGAATCAAATATAAAAGAAGACCGGACTAGTCTTGACCATTTAACTCAAGTAATGCTGGAAGCAGGCTTAGAACTTTCACTTCCCATAGAGACCAAAGAAATTTGCGGCAAAGAAGTCCACTTTGTGGCAGGGAATTCCTTGGCGGCCTGTTTTGATGAAGATGTAGGCGAAGAATTGATAAAGGAAATTGCGAAAATAAAACCTTTAAAAGCGGTATTTCGAGACAGTTCTTTTAGCTCATGTCCCGACAGGATAAACCTTGAAGAAATCTTTAAAAGCATTTCTCCCGATACACAGATTAAGGTTTTATAAAGGTGAGTTTAATGAAGATAAAATTTAAGGAACAGCAGTTTCAAATAGACGCAGTAAAATCTGTAGTGGACTGCTTTAGAGGGCAGCCAAATCAAGTTTCTCATTTTCAACTGGATACAGGCAGAGAAAAAGGAGAGATTGCCGGCCAGCAAAGGCTTTTATTTGAAACCGGCTTTAAAAATAGTCCTATAATTTTACCGGAAGAAGATATTTTGGAAAACATACGAAAAGTTCAGTTGAGAAATGGCTTAAAACCATCTGAGCGTTTAGCTGGCAAGTACAATCTCACCATCGAAATGGAAACAGGCACTGGCAAAACCTATACATATATAAGGACCATGTACGAACTTTACAGAGCATACGGCTGGAGTAAGTTCATCATAGTAGTGCCCTCTATCGCAATTCGGGAAGGAGTATATAAATCCTTCCAAATAACTGAAGACCACTTTATGGATTTGTACGGCATAAAGATCCGATACTTTATCTACAATTCCAAACAGCTTCACAAGATAGATCAATTTGCCTCAGATTCTGGGATAAATGCCATGATCATAAATTCCCAGGCTTTTAACGCCCGAGGTAAAGATGCCCGGCGAATCTATGAAGAGCTGGATGATTTCGGTACAAGAAGGCCCATAGACGTGTTGGCCCAGACCAACCCCATACTCATAATAGATGAGCCTCAGTCGGTAGAGGGCAAAAAAACCAAAGAAGCCTTAAAACTGTTTAACCCTTTATTTACCATAAGGTATTCTGCCACCCACAAAGAAGAATACAATAAAATATACCGACTTGATGCCTTAGATGCATACAATATGAAACTTGTGAAAAAAATCAAAGTGAAAGGTATTTCCGTAAAGGGCCTTACAGGCACCAGTGCATATATCTACTTTGAAGGCATAGATGTCAGCACCAAGAGAAAACCTATAGCCAGGATAGAGTTTGAAGTCAAGCAAAAGACAGGTATCAGAAGGGTTACCAGAAATGTAGACGAAGGTTTTGATTTGTATACCCATTCCAACTACATGGAGCAGTATAAGGGCTACCGGGTATCTGAAATAAACGGCTACAAAAACACCATAAGCTTTACCAATGGAGTGACCCTTTCTGCAGGAGATGTCCAAGGAGATATCAATGAGACTACTTTAAGGAGAATACAGATTAGGGAAACCATAAGGTCTCACTTTGAAAGGGAAAAGGCCCTTTTTGACAAAGGCATAAAGGTGCTGACGCTATTTTTTATAGATGAAGTGGCCAAATACAGACAATATGATGAAAACGGCAATCAAGTAAATGGCCAGTATGCCAAAATCTTTGAAGAAGAATACATAAACATTTTAAATGAATACATCACGCTGTTTAATGACCCATATGTAAAATATTTAAAATCCATCGATGTAAAAGATACCCACAAAGGTTATTTTGCTATAGACAAACAGGGCAGAATGGTAAACCCTGAGGCTAAGGGTGAAGAAAAAATTTCCGATGATGAGTCGGCCTACGATTTGATAATGAAGGATAAAGAGCGGCTGCTGAGCTTTGACGAGCCTACCCGATTTATCTTTTCCCACTCAGCCTTGAGGGAAGGCTGGGACAACCCCAACGTCTTTCAAATATGTACTTTAAAACACAGTGATTCAGTCATTAGAAAACGGCAGGAAGTGGGCAGGGGCTTAAGACTTTGTGTTGACCAAAATGGCAACAGAATAGACAGTGAAACACCAGGAGTAGATGTCCACGATATAAATGTGCTTACAGTCATAGCCAGCGAGTCTTATGAATCCTTTGCCAAAGGCTTGCAGTCCGAGATTGCGGAAACATTAACTGACAGACCACAAAAGGCCAATGTAGAGTTTTTCTTAAACAATGTGGTTAAGAATGCTAAAGGAGAAGAGCTGGTTATAGACGAAAATCTCGCAAACACCCTTCATAGATCTTTTATACGAAACTTTTATGTAGATGACAGCGACAATTTAACTGAAAAATATTACCGGGATTTAGAAGTTGGTAAGCTAATACTACCAGATGAAGTAGAGGACTTCAAAGATGGCATTGTCCAGTTGGTTAGCAAAATCTACAGCGAAAGTGCCACACCTCTTGTGGAAGACAGCAGAGCTGAGAATATAAAAAAGCTTGAAGTCAATGAAAACTTCAAGAAAAAGGAATTCCAGGAGCTTTGGAACAAGATAAATAAAAAGACGGCCTACTATGTAGATTTTGACACAGAAGAACTGATTAAAAACTGCATTATTGCCTTAGACAGGGACCTAAAGGTATCTGATATTGTATATCAGGTAAAGACTGGAGAAATGGAGCGTATATCTTCAAAAGAAGAACTAGAAAGAGGAGAGGCCTTTAGACTCAAGGAAACGGCTATGGACAAGGAATATAAACCGGTAACTACTTCAGTAAAATACGATCTAGTAGGAAAATTGGTAGATGAAACCCAGCTTACAAGAAAAGCCATCGTTAAAATCCTAAAAGGCATAAGGCCCAAGACCTTTTATTTGTTTAGAAAAAATCCGGAAGAGTTTATATTGAAAGCTTCAAGGATTATTAACGAACAAAAAGCTACAGTGATAATCCAGCATATAACATATAATCTCATCGACGAAGTATATGATGCAAAGATTTTTACTGAAAATACTTTAAAAGGAACCTTAGGTAAAGATGCTGTAGAAGCCAAAAAACACATATACGACTATGTAATTACTGATTCTGAAAAGGAAAAGGAATTTGCCAAGGAACTGGATGCCAGCAGTGAAGTTTGTGTATATGCCAAACTGCCAAGGGGATTTTTCATACCTACACCTGTAGGAGACTACAATCCGGACTGGGCTATAGTCTTTAATGAGGATAAGGTAAGGCACATATACTTTGTAGCTGAAACCAAAGGTAAACTGGAATCACTGCAATTTGATACGAGAGGCATCGAAGAAGCAAAAATCCGCTGTGCAAAAAAACATTTTGAAAAGATAGCAAACAGCACCGTAAAGTACGAAGTGGTGGACAGCTACGAAAAACTAATGGATAAAGTTATGGGGCAATAAACAAAAGACCGCACTTTTTGTGCGGTATCAGCCTGTCGGCAAAGTTACTGTCGGCAGGTATTTATATCTGCGTAGCAAATATTACTTGAATCCATTTTAAGGAGTGAAACTTTGCTGTCTAGACCGTATCATTTACTTATGATACTGCTCATTTTTGCGTTGTCATCAGCAAGAGAGCTTGCTATTTCCCTTTGTTTTTTGCAGATAATGTCAAGAGTGTTCGCAATTTCCGAGAGTTTGTTGATGTCCGCCTTCATTTTGTCGATGATGGATTTTATTTCAGCTGTAGCTTCTTTACTGGAGGTGGTGAGATTGCCTATCTCAGATGCCACCACTGAAAACCCTTGACCCGTTTCTCCAGCGCGGGCTGCCTCGATAGAAGCGTTTATACCGAGAATTCTAATTCGTGCGGTAATCTCATTGATGATTTGAACGATCTGGTCTGTTTTGTTTATGCTTTCGATGGCACTTGAAACCGATTCAAGGATGCTTTTAGATGTGCTATCTATCGATAAAACAGTGTCATTGATTGATGAAATATTTGATGTTACGTTCATAAGCAGTTCTTTGATATGGTCTATATAGTCAGCGAGTTTTTCTGAAAGCTCCTGTTGATGTTCTGTCAGAAGCGATGCCAGCCTTGCCGCATGAGAATCCATGAGGTGAGTTTCTTGTTTTTTTAACTGTTCGATGGTGTTTTTTACTTCCTGAATTCCTGTAAGTTCCAACACCACATCCATATCATTTTCCAAAAAAAGTTTTAGGTCGAAATATGTGGGGATTCCATGCTCCTTGGCATATATAATTGCCGGCGCTTCGGGGCTTTTATCGCAAACGCCTATGACATCAACCTCGGGTATTTCTAAAAGTGTTTTAAGAAACAGTGTTCCGGCATTGCCGCCTCCAACAATTCCTACTTTCAATACGTTTCCTCCTTGAAAACTTTATTAAATAATCTACCTAAAATATGGAAATAAAACTATAGGTATAATTCGCTAAAACTTGACAAAATCCTTCAACAAATAACACAAAAAGAAATCTTTACGTGGATAGCGTCTTTTCTTTTGGCAAGAGCTTACTCACACTTAAAGTATATAACAAGAGCACAAAACAGCCTGTGGGATTTTAGATGATGTTTTTTAGAGAATTAATTGGAAAAATTATTTCGTACATGATTTTTTGCCTTGGCTTTATATGGATACTTATTGATAAAGATAGCCAGGGTTGGCATGATAAGCTTATTGGTAGTATAGTATGTTATGATGAATAATAAAAGTCAACAATGCCTTTTAAACCCTTCGGATTTTTCAATTAAGCTATTATTCATGTGAAAAGAGGATCGTTATGGGTAAAATAAAAATGCCGGAATTAGTGACCCCTATCGCTAGCGTTTTTACTTCAGATGAAAAATTATTTGAACCTGTAAAGGAGACCCTGTCAAAACGGCTAGGATCCTGCATTTACGAAAGTTCGGTGCTTCCTTTTAATCACACCGATTATTATACAGCCGAAATGGGCAGTGACCTCAAACGGTGCATTTTCGCCTTTGATGAGCTGATTGATCCTAGCGAGCTTCCCGCCTTGAAGCTCTGGTCAAATTCCCTTGAACAGGACCGCGCAGTTGACGGCAAACGGCAGGTCAATATCGACGTTGGGTATATAAGTCTTGGGAAACTGGTGCTTGCCAGCACTAAAGACCACAGCCATCGCATATATTTGGGCAAAGGCATTTACGGTGAAGTTACCTTGCGCTTTGTCGGAGGTGAATTTCAGCCGTGGCCCTGGACCTATCCCGATTATGCAAGTGAAGAGTATCGCAAAATCTTTGGCGGGATTCGCCAGCTGCACAAGGAAAAACTTCGCTCCTAGTAACCGCATTCATTGCGGCTTTTTTGTTTTGCAATGCTGCTTTTATCGACAATATGGAACAAAATAATACGAATACAAAGAATTTTCGGCATCTCCAACTTGCTTAAAGGAAGGATTTTCTATAAGACTGTAGAAATGTATACATAGTAATATTCATTTGGCATTGTGTTTTTAGAATGGGGTGGTTCTTATGTATTTTGATGCGTTAAAAGATGTGCAAACCCATGCTAAAAATGAGCTTTATGAAACGTGCTTGGCTGCTGAAGAAAATGCAAGAATTCGGCCCAATGAAAGTGTAATCAATGCGCGAAAGGCTTTGGAAGTCTTTACGGCGTCAGTACTGGCTGACCACGGCATTACCATACCTTCAGATAAATCTGAAAGGCAAAGCAAGGGTTTGAGCGATTTATACGGACAAATCAGAAAATGCCGCTGGGAAAACTTTATTGACAAAAATACATATCACTTGCTTGATGAAATAAGAAGAGACGCAAATAAAGTCGTCCATGTTACGTACAACGATGCTGGTGTTCCGGAAAAATACGAGATAAAAAATATTGATGCGGATATTACACTGGCATCAAAACTGGTTAAAAATCTTTATGAAGGGATTGTGAATCATTTTTTAAAGGGGAAAAGGAGACTTACTCTAGATGTGGAGCGGCTGCCGTTTGGCAAATACCAGGTTGTGGAATTGGTCAAAAAAACTGATATGGAAGCTTCTGCAGGAAAATTCAATTATATATGCAAGCGCGTTGACCTGGATGAGAACAATCGTGAGCGCTGCAGCTGGGCATATATTAGAGCTTTTAAAAAGGAGCCGGAAATATACAACAGACGTGACAGTACTGTTTTGTATGAGGTTTGGGAGGGTATTCATGAACTGCCGCGAAATATAGTTATGGGCAGTGTAATTGATACTTCTAGGGAATGTGGCCTGATTTATATTAAATACAATATCGACCAAAGAACTTTTACTTTAGCCAACAGAGAAAGACTGGGCAAAGTGACGGCCAAGGCGGCGCTGGAAATCATTGAAAAGCTCATTATCGCATTGCTTTCAATTCAAAACGTAAAGGCTGGCACCAAGATTTACCATAGGGGGATTAGACCTGAGTATGTCTTTGTGACGCCGCAAAACAATTCTCTCAGTGTAAGCTTAGGCTGTTTTGAGACATCCAAGATCGTAAAGGATGATGAAAGGGAGGCTTACACCACGGTATATCACACCATGAAAGAAAAACAGACCTCAAATCCATTTGCCCCATACGAACTAAGGAATAACTTAATTCAAGATACGGATGGTGTGGATTGGGAAAAAGTCGATACATATTCCCTGGGTGTATTACTTTTATGGATTTTAGGTGATGACATCCGATCAGATAAGCAAATTAACATAGACATCTTGATAGACCATTACAGTGACGCCTTTGTAGATTTTATGGAGCAAGTAATTGAGAATTCCTTAAATATAAAACCTTCACTTAGGGAATTTCTGGAGGCTTTGAGAAAAGAGCTGGTTCTAGTTGGCTAGCAAACAAGTTGAGTTTGATAAAAAACACAAATTCTTCATCCTGGAAACGATTTATGAATCAGAGGCCACTCAAACCTGCTTCTATAAGGCGAAAGATATGGAATACGACAGAACTGTGGGAATCAAGATTATATGCTTTGATGATTTTAAACAGAGGGATCTACTGCTGCAGGAAGCCAGGAGTATGATAAAACTGGAAGAATTCACCGATAAGATTCCCAGCCTCTACGAGTACCATATTGACAACAAAAATAAAAAACTTATCCTGGTGATGCAGTACATAGATGGCCTTACACTGAGAGAAATTATTAAACAAACAGGGGATAAGATAAAAGATCCTTATGTGATCAGACAAAATATTGAATTGATTTACCAAATAAGCCTGGTATTGGGTGCAATTCATACGTCAGCTCCCGTGTTTCAGCATAAGGATTTAAAACCGGAAAACATTATTGTCAAGAACAAGGGTCAGCTGAACCAAGCTGTATATTTAATTGATTTAGGCATTACCGGTCGCCCATTGCGACGAAAAACCGGCACACCCCTCTACCAATCCCCGGAGCAGAGAGGCTATTTAGGATTTATATCGTCTGACAATGTAGACGTATTTTCTTTAGGCTTAATCTTTTTTGAGATACTCACAGGCAAACAACTGAGGATCGGAGTAGACTTATTGAGAAAAAGCAATGAAAAGCATTGGGTAAATATTCCTGCCGTTACGGATTATAATGAGAATGTTCCTCCTATATATAACGATATTATAAGCAAATGCCTGCAGCTAATGCCTGACAAAAGATATAGAAACGGTATGGAAGTGGCAAAGGCCATAAATTACGCCCTTAAGAGAAAGAGGTATGGAAGGTGAAAGATATAAAACCGGTACTGGACCAAGTATTGGATGAGCTCGACAAGACTTTTCTTGATAGATACCTTAAAGAAGAAAAAGAGGAAATTTATAAATTACCCACTTCCACTGATATAAAAATAGATGTGGATTGGAGAGAAGAAGCCAATGCAGCAGATTAACCTATATTCCGGTGAATGGTATGCTGTAGATTCACCCCTGATATTTTTTATCGGCAATAATGTTCGGGTAAAAAATATTGAAATAATCGAAGATGTCATAAAAAAACTTACTGACTCCCAAGTCCTCGTCATCGGGAATTACAGGCAGGTGGAAGATTCATACTCTTTCGGAATATTGCTGGACGACTTCTTTCTAATGTGCAGAAGAAGTGAGAAGAACAATTTCTCAGTTACATATATGGAGAGCCTTGCCCAAATAAAAAGTCATGGGCGCAAGGCAGCCTTCTACAACAAACCTATCCTGAACATAATTCCCCGCAAAAAGCTCTTGGTTATACTTCAAAACGTTGACAGCCAAGGCAATTTCAAATACGATGTTTTCCCTCAAGGGTATCTGAGCCGGTCTTGGGATATGGCTGAAACAGCTATTGCGAGTATTGACCAAAAAATCAGGTCCTATTTTGAGGCCGGTGAGGAGAGCGGTGAAGGCGAGCAATATAAAATAGGGCATTCATTTCGCAGAAAAATTTTAGATAGAATCCGGGATTACACCTATTATGAGGATGAAAACGAGAAGTTCCAGGTAATGCAAGGGAGCTCTCTATTTTATACAAAGCGAATTTCCACCACTGACAGCAGCAAATTGAAGAATTATACGTATCAATTTTTTTGTCCGGCCTTTGATGATGAAACCTTCACTGTTGATGCAAGAGTGAGCGTCGAATCAAGCATCAAAGATTATTACGGCAACTGTGAGTTCATAGATGGCGTAATTATCGACATATTAATCGGCGATGATGAAACCATTGTGGAAATAAGTTTTTCGCGGCAGTTCAACGACAGTGACATTCCTCCCACAGGGAGGATTGTCCTCCGACACAACCCTGTACAGAGAAGGGTCAGAGAAGACGTGTTAGCTGCCATAGAAAAAGGTGAAATACTTTCCACGTACATGTACAAAACCTTTAACACTTTTGAAACTGAAGGTTTTGAACAGGGAGTAGGATGGGAGGAGTTTGAAAGGGAGCTGGACAGTCCTAAAGACGGTTTTAAGCCAAATGAGAGTCAAAAAGAAGCCATCCGTAAAGGCATTGAAACTAGAGACTTGCTTTTGGTGCTAGGTCCTCCCGGCACAGGCAAGACTACAGTTATCGTTGCCTGGGTGGAGTTTTTCGTAAGGCATGGCATGAAAGTATTAGTTTCTTCACAGAACAATATGGCTGTGGACAATGTATTGTCCAGAGTTTCAAAAAACCCAGATGTAGAAATCATCCGCATTGGAAATGAAAGTAAGGTGCAAGAAGGGGTCAAGCCCTTTCTTCCCGAGAGAAGAGACAGAGCCCTTTATGAAAAATTCCAGGAAACCTTTAGGCAAAACCGTATCAATTTTCAAAAGGACCTGCACAAATTAAATTCGATGGAAGAAGTAATAAATACCGTGCTTGCTTATTTAACGGAGTGTGAGCGCATTGAAAATGCCCTGGGGCAAGTATACGCTGGCATTGCTTCAGAGCTGGAAAAACAAAATAAACTTTACTCAATAATTCTTTCATCGGAACAAAGGCTAAATGAAATAATCGAAGCCATTGCAAAAAAGCTGATTTACCTTGAAGAAACGGCCAAGAGCCATATTGTAATCAGAGCCTTGAGGTTCATATATACAGTAGGTGTAAAACGGGATTTATCGAGATTGCAAACGGAGTTTAATAAAATCCGCAGTGAGTATGTAGAGCAAGTAAGAAGATACAACCAACGGTTTGCAAATATTATTGATTCATTAAAGAAGCCTGAGCTGCAAAACTTGAAAAATAGATATAATCAACTGCTTGAGCAACTTGCTCCATACAGAGAATTAAAAGTGGAATTTGATTCCCCTTACAGCACTATTACGTACGAACTTGAAACAGAGGAACTTAGCCTGTCGATTGCGGAATTAGATGAGTTTAGGGCAAAGTGCATGGAAAGCAAGGCCAATATAGAAAAGGCAAGTGCCGCCCTTGATGAATGGGAAGCCTCTCTCAAAGCAAAGCGAAATGAAATAATGACAAATATACTCATAGAAAGCGCTAATGTGGTAGGCGCCACATGTATAGGAATTAATACAAACCGCAAATTCGCAGATGTGGATTTTGATGTTGCAATTATCGACGAAGCAGGTCAGATTCAGGTGCACAATATTATTGTGCCTATGACCAGAGCCAAAAAGAACCTGCTGCTGGGAGACTACCTTCAGATTCCGCCTATTGTAAATGACAAGGTGGCGGAGCTTTGCAAGTTGGACGGCGTGCCGATGGATTTGCTGGAAATGAGTTTTTTTGAATACCTGTTTACCAAGACCCCCCTGCCGGAGGAAAACAAGACGATGCTAAAGTGGCAGTTTCGAATGCCTGCTGAAATTGCAGATATAGTATCTCACCAATTCTACAATGACCAATATTTTTCCGTTGATGCTAAGAAAAACTTGGGACCCCTTTGCCCCCAAATGTTTTCCAGACCGTTGGCAGTAATCGATACCGGTGATTTTGCAGATAGAAGGGAAACGCCTCATAAGGAGGGCGGATATTTTAACTCTTATGAAGCGGAAATAATTTTGTTGATTCTGAAAAAAATCTTTGAAGGAAAAGAGGCTGAAAGCATTAGCCCTAAAGACATAGGGATAATAGCACCGTATAAAAAGCAAGTGCAGCACATAAAAAAAACCTTAAAGAGTAAATTGACTAAACTGAGCCCGGAAGAGATTGACGAGATGGTGGCCACATTAGACAGCTTCCAAGGCCAAGAAAGAAAGATGATTATATATAGTTTTACGAGGAGCAATACCAGGCCCTCAAACACTCCAAGAATAGGCTTCTTGTCTGAACTACGCCGGTTAAACGTTGCTTTTACACGATGCCAGAAGCAGCTAGTCATCATAGGGGATATGGATTTTCTGTCATCCTGTGAATATGAAGAAAAAGGCGAAGACGGACAACCGCTGCCTAACAGAAGTGAAAGGGAATTTTCCCGCTTTATCAAGTACTTGGTGGATAGGGTAATGGCCGGTGCCGGCCAGCTTATCAGTTCGCGAGAATTTTTAAAGCGTGCAAGTGGTGATTAATCATGGATGAAATTTGTGAAAGACCAAAGAAAAGCATAAATATAGAAAAGACAAAACAAGCCCTGGACATCTTTCGGAAAAGTTGTCCGGAGCTGTTTGAATTGGGGCAGCTGAAGTATTTTCATTTTTTTTATTGTCCAATCTCGGTGGCTTTGGTAGATGCCGATGAGTACATAAGGGAAGAGTATGAATCTTTAGAGCTTCTGGTTCTTAAATTGTATGATGCGGGTTTGACCTCTGTTGATGCTATATGTAAAGTTACAGGCTTACATCCAAAACTCGTCATCAAAACCCTCCAATTGCTAAAAAAGGCCTACAGACACATTGAAGATGAAAGGATAAGCGAGCTGGGCCGGCTGTCAATAAATGAAGGGATTAAGCATGTGGTGTATGAAGTAAAAAAAGAAATCCAATTTGAAGCCATTACAGGCACCGTTTTAGATCGAGAGATTGAACAGAGAAAAGATAAGCTGCTGAAAGGTTTGGACCCCAACTACAGTAGGCCACTGGCAATTGACACGGTCGAATTGGACGAAGAGGTCGCCAGGGACATAAGTGAGCGGCTAAACGAGTACAAAAATACTGAAAAAAGTGTATTTGATAAAAACATCAAGCGCATACGCAAAGTTACCACCAATATGCTCAGGTATACCCCCGCTTATGCCGTGGCTTTTGACTATATGCCCGAGCCCTTTATCATACTGAGAGGCAGGAGCTTTAGTAAGACAGAAAAGCGCTCGGCCCTCATATGGAAGCCTACAGCTATTTCTCAGGCGAATGCCGAGATTTTGCAAGAAAGAAATGTGGACATCATGCCATACAATGTCCGCGCTGAGCACCATTTTGACTACTTAAAAGAAGTAATTGACGGTTTTCATATCGATGATGAAGAAATAGAAGTCATTCAACAATTAGTTAAAGGTGATGAAATATCATTCAAGGTTCAGGTTCATGAGTCAGAAGTTCCGGAGGAATTTACCGGGGAAATAGAGCTAGAAGATAAAGCGGCAAATATCGCAGATTTTCCGGAAATCGTTGAAGAGCTTTAGAATAGATGCGGGGGAACACAGATGGGTTGGAAATGTGATAATTGTTCACACATGAACAGCTACAGGGATAAATACTGCAGTAGCTGCCAAAGTCAGATGAGCCAAGCTGAAATAAATAAAATAGTATCTGAAGAAATACGCTTGCAGCAAATGAAGATTATAAAGCTGCCGCTACAAACTTGGCTGCTGCTTTTAAAATGTCTGGATTATTGCGTCGAGAAAAGGAAACAGATTAATATTGCGGCAACTATTGTCTTGTTGGCAATTATAATTGCCAATCTTGCTCTTTTAAAGGATTTTAGCATGAGCAACCTATGGGAAAAGTCAGACTTAGAATATAAGCTATATCTTGTGCAAAACACAAGACATAAGGACATAGTATACGAGCTTGGCAAAGCTGTTTTAAAAACACTGGAAAATCTAGGGGGAGATAAGCTGAGTGCGATTGTAGAGAACCTATACCGGGCATTAAGAGATAAGGATATTCGACACCTTCATATAAAAAAAGCAAATCCCATAAAAATAAAAGTGCTGGAGGAAAAACTATGGAAAGTATTTTACAAATTACAACCGTTATATTAGGAATTGTTTTAAATATTTTAGCTGCAATTCTGTCACTGGCATATGTATATCGAAGCTGCGTCGGGGAAGGCCTGCCCGGCGAAATAAAAAGACATTATTATGAGCAAGCCGGAAGATGCTTTAAATATGGGAATGGACTAATCCTTTTTATATGGCTTGTAACATCAACTGCCGGAGATGAGCTGATTTTTTCGGGAATGAGAATAGGCATATATTCTTGGGCATTAGTCGCCATCCTAAGCATTACCTGCATGCTTGCAAAACTCGTAACCCGAAGAACAAACGCTGAATGCATCACAACCTTAAGCAGTATATCCACTAGGTCAATAAAATATTTAGCATTATTAATCTTCGTATTTTGGTTTATATCATAATTTAAACATTAAATCTAAACAAAATCACATCACCGTCTTTTACTACATACTCTTTGCCCTCAGAGCGAAGCAGCCCCTTTTCCCGTACTGCATGTTGACTGCCGTGGGCCACCAAATCTTCGTAATCCATAACTTCCGCACGGATAAAGCCCCGCTCAAAGTCGGTGTGAATCTTACCGGCAGCCTGAGGGGCTTTTGTGCCTTTTTTGATAGTCCAGGCACGGACTTGCTTAGATTCTAAAGTAAAGAAAGTTATAAGGCCGAGAAGTCTATAGCATGATTTTATCAGCTTATCAAGACCCGGTTCTTTCAAACCGTATTCGGAAAGCAGCTCCTTCTTTTCCACTTCAGCAAGTTCTGAAAGCTCCGCCTCTAATCTGGATGCGATTGTAATAACTTCAGCACCTTCTTTAGCAGCATATTCTTTGACCTTTTTCACATATTCATTTTCTTCACCTGATATTAGATCATCTTCAGAAATATTTGCTACATAAATGACAGGTTTTGATGTGAGTAAAAACAAGTGTTTTATTATATCCTGCTCCTCATCGGTAAGTTCCAAAGAGCGGGCAGGTATGTTTTGTTCTAAAGCCTCTTTTACTCTTTCCAGGAACGAAAGTTCGGCCAAGGTCTGTTTGTTCCCTGATTTAGCTTGTTTTTTAACTCGTTCTAATCGCTTTTCTAAACTCTCCAAATCGGCAAAAATAAGTTCGAGATTTATTATCTCTATATCCCTTATAGGGTCAACACTTCCATCTACATGAACAACATTTGGGTCGTCAAAACATCTGACAACATGTACCACCGCGTCAACTTCCCGAATATGGGAAAGAAACTTATTTCCAAGCCCCTCACCGCGACTTGCACCTTTTACCAGGCCTGCAATGTCTACAAATTCTATAGTAGTTGGAATTACCTTATCAGGTTGTTCTATTTCTGCAAGTTTTTCAAGCCGTTCATCTGGAACTGCTACTACGCCCACATTTGGCTCTATTGTGCAAAAAGGATAGTTGGCACATTCTGCTCCTGCTCTTGTTAATGCGTTAAAAAGTGTGCTTTTCCCCACATTGGGAAGCCCTACTATGCCTAGTTTCATTCAAAATCCTCCTTTGAATTGTTTCTCAACATATCTTAGATTGTATTATACCAATGAACACACAGTATGGGAACATAACGTATGCAATATACCCATAAAAATACACTTGATATAAAAAAGGAAATTGTAAAACTTAATGAACTGCAGAAACAGCACTTATCAAATCTATAATGAAAAAAGTGTATTCGTCTAAAAAAATGTAGAAAAAACAGGAATTTCCAATCTTTACGTCGAAATTAAATCTATATTCATATTTATGTCGATTATGTTTTGCTCCATAGTTGATCACAAAAAATAATTGTGTACGTCTAATTTTACAACAATAATATCGAAACAAACTGAAAATGTAGTAAACCATAGAAAAATGACTAATCAAATTATGATAAAGGAGTATGATTTATGCATGGAACTTATATAGGAAATAACAAAGTACTAGTATCAACAAAATGGGGTGGAATGTTAACAGTAAATGCTGAAGATTTAAGTTTAGCCCCAGTTTTAATAATTCATGGAATTTATGATGCGGGGTTAACAAATTATTTGATTAAAAACATAAAAAAAGGGGATACAGTTGTTGATATTGGTGCTAACTTGGGATATTTCACAACTTTGATGGGATATTTGGTTGGTCCTATCGGGAAAGTGCTTGCGTATGAGGCGAATCCATCTCTTATACCGTTAATACAAGATAATATTTCAATGAACTACATTGGGGACAGAGTGACGGTATATAATAAGGCAATCTATTCTGAATACAAAACTATGCCTTTTTTCGTTGCAAAGAAGTTTATGGGCAATTCGTCACTTCATAAACATGATAGTGTCTATTTTAATAATTACAAGAGTGACACAATACAAGAAATCCAAGTTGATGCAGAGCCATTAGATGCAATAATGGACAACGTTGATGTGTTAAGTTTTGTAAAAATAGATATTGAAGGTGGAGAATATCATGCGCTAAAAGGTATGGAAAACTTTTAGAATCAAATAAAATTGAAACCTTTAGTTTTGAACTTAATAGAAAGATGTTGCAAAATGATTGGTACTTGTTATATGCCTTTTTAAAGGCTTATGAAGAAAGAATGGAATACTATTTATTAAATAATAATGGCGATATTCTGCCTATATCTCTTGATGATTTATTTATGAAAGATGGAATTCCAAATGTAATTGTTAAAGTAAAAAGGAATATTTAATATTGTGCTTGTTTTAATTGCAGATATTGTTTATTAAAGATACTATTAAAGGGATATACAGAGCTAAGAAATACTGTGGCATAGGAGAAAGAGAAAAATGATAAAAGTTTTGATTGGTACGACAGTGCGTCAACAACCTGAAATATTAAAAGAGTATTTACATTCGCTAAAAAGTTTAAATAAAGAAAATATCATATGTGATTATCTTTTTGTTGATGATAACAATGATATCAAATCAAAAAATCTATTAACGGATTTTAGAGATAATAATCTGGAGAATAGCGTCTATTTAATCGAATCAGATTCAGATAATATTGACTATATCAAAGATGAAAACACCCACCATTGGCGTGAAGAGTTAGTATGGAAAGTAGCGAAAAATAAAAATATCATATTAGAATATGCATTAAAAAACGGCTATGATTATGTTTTTTTGGTTGACTCGGATATTGTACTTCATCCAGCAACATTACAGCATTTGTTGTCATTAAAAAAAAATATTGTGTCAGAAATATTTTGGACAAAATGGAACAATAATTCTACAGAACTTCCTCAAGTATGGCTTAGTGATCAATACAATTTATTTCATAAAGGAAGGGAAGAGAAAGTTACAGCCGAAGAGTTAAATAAAAGAATAAATGAATTTATAGACAAATTAAAAATGCCAGGTGTATATAAGGTTGGCGGCCTTGGAGCATGTACTTTAATAAGTAGAAATGCCATATCTAAAGGGGTTTCATATGATGAAATTTACAATATAACATTCTGGGGTGAGGATAGACATTTTTGCATACGTGCTGCAGCACTTGGCATAGAACTTTTTGTAGATACGCATTTTCCGGCTTTTCATATTTACAGAAGAAGTGATTTAAAAACACTTGGATTATATAAAAAGTATTTAAATGATTATTCGCAATACATATTTTTGCCCGGTAATAGATTAGTAAAAAAAGGAAAAAATAAAATTACTTTAGCGATGATTATAAAAAATGAGGCAAAAAGATACTTAAAAGATGTGTTGCTTAGTGTTAGAGATATTATTAGTAATGCAGTTATTTTAGATGATGGAAGCACAGATGATTCAGAAACTGTTTGCAGAACTATACTTAAAGATATTCCTTTAATTTACCATAAAAACAGTGAATCTGAGTCTTTTAATGAGGTTAAATTGCGAAAACAACTTTGGAAATTAACTATAGATACTAAACCTGATTGGATTTTAAGTTTAGATGCAGATGAAATATTTGAAGAAAATATAAAAAGAGAAATTGATAAATTAATAAATCAACCTCAATATGACGCGATTGGATTTAGATTATTCGATTTTTGGAATGAAAAACAATATCGAGATGACAAGTATTGGAATGCCCATAAGAAATACTGGTTTTTTTTAATAAGGTATCAACCTTTCTTTGAGTATAAATGGAATGAAGTTCCTGACCACTGCGGAAGATTCCCTGCTAATATTTTAAAACTACCTTTTTTGAAAAGCCAAATAAGGATAAAGCACATGGGGTGGGCGAAATTAGAAGATCGATTGAAAAAATATTGCAGATATAAAAAATTAGATAAAGATGGAAGGTACGGTATAAAAGAGCAGTATGAATCTATTTTAGACAAAAACCCAAACCTAATTGATTGGCAGGAAAACATAGCTAATGCTGTAGAAACAAACCCCACCCTATCCCTCTGCATCATCACAAAAGACGAAGAGAAAAACATTGCCCGCTGTATAAACAGCGTAAAAGATGTTGTTGACGAAATAGTTGTTGTTGATACGGGCTCTAAAGATAAAACGGTAGAGATTGCGCAAAGCCTCGGTGCAAGGGTAATACATACAAAATGGGAAGATGACTTCAGCAAAGCAAGGAATACAGCTATTGAAAATGCCAAATCCGATTGGATACTGTTTTTGGATGCAGATGAAGTGGTAAAAAGGGAAGATGTGGGGAAGATAAGGCCGCTGCTGGAAGATGATACCGTAGAAGCTTACATGTTCAAGTTTGTAAACTACGGCGGTGGCAGCATTTCAACCGGGCGCACTACGATTCACTACAATTTTAAATTATTCCGAAACAACGGCAAACTGAGATACGTATATCCCATTCACGAAAATTTAAAAAATGTTGCAGATAATCGGTCTCCGATATACAAGGAATCCGGCATAACAATCTTACATTACGGCTATTTAAAAGAAACGAGAATTGAAAAAAACAAAACCCAGCGGTATATAAACATGCTGTCAAAATATCTTTTGACACATCCAAATGATTTATTCCAGCACCTAAATTTAGGTGTGGAATATTTCAATGCTAAAGAATACGATAAGGCGTTAAAGCACTTGCAGATAGTTCAAAAAAGGATAAAAACAAATTCGCCGTTATTTGTAAGGCTTTATATATATCTGATACAGACGTATACAGAAATGAAAGATTACGATACGGCCCTGAAAATAGTAAATTCTGTAAAATCAGCTTATGAAAAGATACCTGATTTTCACTTCCTTGAAGGAGCTATATATTTTAAGCAGAAGCGGTATCAAAAGGCTGTTGAAACTTTTAACAGGTGCTTTTCTATAGGTGATTGTGAAGGAAGGGCTAACTTCATAGGAGGTGCCGGCAGTTATAGAGCAAAGTACATGATTGCTCATTGCCGTGAAATGCAGGGGGACCTTAACGGTGCCGTAAAAGATTACATAAAATTGCTCATAGCAAGGCCCGGCTTTAAAGAAGTGTTTATAAAACTTTTTGATATATTTGTGAAAAATGAAAAGCCTGAGGCGGTAAGGGAGTTTTTCGATAAATACGTTGACAAAAAAGACCCGGAAAATTATGCCATCTTAGCAAAACTTTATATGAATATTGGTAAGCACGAAATAGCAAAACGCTACTTAGATGATGTAAAAATTGACGTTCAAGGGTTAAACAATTTAAAGGGCATAGTGTATATGGGCCTTAAAAAATATCAGGATGCTCTAAAGTCTTTTGACATGGAATACGGCAGGGCAAAAAATACAGCAAATTACTACAAAGCACTCTGCTATATAATTTTAAAAGACTTTAATCAGGCAAAAGATGCAGTGTGGAAGCTGGAGGATTCAGGAGAAAAAAAGCTGTTTTTAACGATAATTGGGGAGCTGAAAGCTAAATTCGATGAAGTAAAAGATGATTTTTTCCAACTGCTGGAATTTATGTTAACAGTAGATGAATTTGAATTATTCAATAACTTATTGAACATTTACGCTAATCATTTTAGCAGGGATGATTATGTAAGATACGGCAAATTAATGGAAAAAAAGGGTTTTGAAGAGCTGGCATTAAATGCCTACATCACTGCCGCCGATAGAAATTGTCAGGATGCACATGTTTACAGATATCTTGCACAAAAAGCACTGGAAAAGGACATGTATGATGAAGCATTGGCCATGGCAGGAAAAGCGCTAAATCTTGATAGCAGAGATATTGAAAATTATGCGGTGATATATCGGCTGTACAAAACTTTAAAAAGAAAACATGAAACAGAACATATAAAAAAAATTGTAAGAAACATTTATCCTGAGATAGACATTGAAGAACTTACTGCAAAAAGTTGATGAAGGCAGCGACAGTTTAAATACTGTAAAAAAGCGAAAAATCAGGGCAAATTAGGCTATTTTACCAAGATAAATCTAAAAAATTGACCAAAAGCAGGTTTAATTACATGTTTTGACATTAAATTTTATATAAGTTTCATCGACTATATAAGTGAAAGAAAAATTTCGACACGGCCGGTCGAAAAATTTACCCGCAGGGACGCGGGAAAATAAAAAATCAGGGAGGAATAAAAATGAGAATTAACCACAACATAATGGCGTTAAATGCTCACCGCCAGCTTTCAATTAACAACACAAATACTCAAAAATCATTAGAGAAACTCTCATCTGGCTACAGGATCAACAGAGCCGGTGACGATGCAGCAGGCCTTGCCATTTCAGAAAAGATGAGAGCCCAGATCCGCGGCCTCAACATGGCATCAAAGAATGCCCAAGACGGCATTTCCCTCATCCAGACAGCAGAAGGTGCATTAAATGAAGCTCATGAAATTTTGCAGAGAATGAGAGAGCTTGCAGTCCAGTCTGCAAACGATACAAACGTAGGCACTGACCGTCAAGCACTACAGGATGAAGTAAATCAGCTGGCAGAAGAACTGACGAGGATAGCAGAAAACACCGAATTTAACACTCAAAAACTATTAAATGGAGATTTTTCAGGAAAATTCCACATCGGCGCAAATAAAGACCAGAGCATAGATTTAAGCATAAAAGCAATGGATGCCGAGACTCTGGATGTAGCAGAAAAAGCAGAGGTGACTGTATCAGCTAGTGCTATTGATGATTCTACTACAGATCCAACTCCAGTAAATGCGGGGGAAACATATGATATAGTCGAATTTGATACTGTAGCTGTAACTGATGGAAGTTCCAACACAATTAATGCGCAGTATGGCTGGATGAATAAAGATGGCGAAATTGTTGCAATAAGTGCTGATGGAAAAGATTTTAATGCTCTTTCATCTGCAGCAACAATAGAAAATTTAGCAAGCGCTACTTATACTAGTGTTACTTTTGCTTTGGGTGCAGAATTTAAAACTGGCACGGTTGAAATATCTGAAGTAGTTGACACCAATGTTACAGTTACGGCAAGAAGAGGTATTTATATAGCTGATCAGGAATCTGCAAACAGTGCAATTACTAAAATCAACGATGCACTGGAGAAAGTTTCTACCGAACGCAGTAAGCTGGGTGCTGTCCAAAACCGCCTAGAGCACACCATTAAGAACTTGGACACTTCTGCTGAAAACCTCCAGGCTGCAGAAAGCCGCATCCGCGACGTCGATATGGCCAAGGAAATGATGGAGTTTACTAAGCAGAACATCCTGCAGCAGGCTGCAACAGCAATGCTTGCCCAGGCCAACATGGCACCTCAGACTGTGCTTAAGCTGTTAGGCTAATTTCGTAGCTTTCATTGACTTTAAGGCCCGGCGGAAATCCGCCGGGCTGCAATGATATGCGGGGTGATATATTTTGAGGATAGATTCATCTTTTTCCGGTAATATAGATGTTAATTCAGTTAGTAAAGTTCAGGGTAAATCTACGGAAGATGTTACGGGCTCTGTTGCTGTTGGAGAGGCAAATCCAACGGTAAAAGACTTTAAAAGGGCTTTAGGCAAAGAAGATTTTGAGAGCGTCATAGACAGCTTAAAAAATCTCCCGACAGAACTTACTTTCACCCGCCTGGAGTTTAAAATCCACGATGACACCAAGCGAATCATGGTAAGGATATACGATAAGGCCAGCGATGAGCTCATAACAGAGATTCCGCCGGAGAAGTTCTTGGACCTTATAGCTGGGCTTTGGAAGCAGGCAGGTTTAATTGTAGATGAAAAAGTGTGATATATAATTACAGCAGGAGGTGGTGATGTCATATGCTATACAGCCCAATGCGAATAGGCGGTTTGGCTTCTGGCATGGATATAGATCAGATTGTGTCCGACTTGATGAGAGCCGAGCGCATAAAGGTGGACAAGCTCTATCAGCAAAAGCAGGTTATGGAGTGGCAGAAGGCTGATTACCGTGATATTAATTTAAAGCTCAGGTCCCTTTACAATACATCCTTTGATATGAAACTTGCAAGCTCTTATTTAAAGTATAAAGCCATAGGCACTATGAATGACGGCACAAGCTTTGACAAGTACTTTGCTGTGTCGCCGGGTTCCGGTGCCGTACCCGGGGAATATAAAGTGCAGGTCCAGCAGACGGCAAGCTATGCCAGGCTTGAAAGCTCAAAATCTATAGCAAAACCTTTGATGGGAGATAAATTGATATTTGATGCAGAAGGGAAAATCGAAATCCCAGAAGGTAAATTTGAAGTGACAATTGATGGCGTGAAAAAAGAAGTTACATTTGGTGGTATCTATCAGGAAAGTGATATAAATACTTTAGCAGCAGATTTGGAAAAAGCTATAAATACAGCTTTTGGCTGGCAAGATGATGAGAATGGGAACACCGTTGGCATAAAAAGGGTAAAGGTATCCGTAACGGACGATAATAAACTTGCCATAGAGCCTGCCGATGGCTTTAACAAAGTCCAAATTTCTTTAAGCAGTGTAAAAGATGATGAAGGAAACCCGATCAATGATATTCTTACTACCCTAGGCTTTAAAGATGGTGACTCCTATCGACCATTAAACCCGCACACATCATTAAAAAGCCAGCTGGCAGAAGACATAGGTGAGGGTACAATCTCATTTAAAATAAATGGCCACCAGTTTGAATTTGGCTCTAGTGCTACCCTACAGATGATTATAGACAAAATAAATACAATACCAGATGTAGGCGTTACAGCTCGCTATGATGCACTTACCGATAAATTAGTTCTTGTATCAAAGGAGACTGGTCTTGGAGCAAATATTGAGATAGTAGATGAAAGCGGTCTTTTTAAAGCCCTTGGCTTTGAGAATACCAGCGCATCAGGCCAAAATGCTCGCATAGTCTTAAATGGCACCATTGTTGAAAAGACCACAAATGACTTTACCATAAGTGGCATAAGATTTAACTTAAAAGAAGTCATGGAGAAAGGTCAAGAGGCCACCTTCCGGCTTGAAAACGATCCTGATGCTGCAGTTGAAACTATAAAAAAATACATTGAACTTTACAACGAAACCATCGATTTAATAAACAAGAAGCTGTCAGAAGAGCGCTACAGAAACTACCCACCTCTTACCCAAGAGCAGAAAAAGGAAATGACAGAAAAAGAGATTGAACTTTGGGAGGAGAGGGCAAAGAGCGGTCTTTTAAGATCTGACCCACTCCTTGATAGAATAGTTCAGAACCTTCGCTATGCAGTAGCAAGTGTCGTGGCAGGCCAGCCTGCTGGCATGAAATCTCTTGCTGATATAGGTATCACCACCATTGACTGGAGAGAAAAAGGGAAGCTCCATGTAAATGAAGAAAAGCTAAGAAGCGCCATAGCCAAAGACCCGGAAGCTGTCATGAGGCTCTTTAATGCAGATGGGGCCGATTCTTCAAAAGACGGTGTGGCAACTCGCCTTTACGATATATTAAAAGGCGGAATTGAAGATATAACGGAAAAAGCCGGCGGCGGAGAATTTCAAATATATGATGACAGCATCCTCGGCAAACAAATCCGGGATATGGAAGATCGCATTTCAAATATGGAACAAATGCTCCTGCGCACTGAAGAGCGGTACTGGCAAAAGTTTATTGCCATGGAGCAGGCAATACAGTTTGCAAATCAGCAGAGCTTGTGGCTCATGTCCCAGATGAATATGACGGGGTATTAATATGTAGCGAAGAAAGGGGGCTACTCTTTTGATAAATGTCAATGCCTATCAACAATATCAGTACAACTCAATAATGTCTGCTTCCCCTGAGCGCTTGGTGCTGATGCTTTTTGAAGGTGCCATAAGGTTTGTGAAACTTGCCCGAAAGGCCATTGAGGAAAAGGATATAGCAGGGGCCAATGAAAATCTCACCAAGGCCCAGGACATCATAGCAGAGCTAAATCAAAGCCTTGATATGAGCTATGATATATCAGAGAACTTAGCCGGCATCTATGATTTTTTGTACAGGCGGTTGGTTGATGCAAATATAAAAAAAGATGCTGAGTTTCTAGATGTAGTGGAATCAATGCTTAAGGAACTGAAGGATACGTGGGAACAGGCTTATGTCAACTCAAAAAAGAACTCTTAAATTTTGATGCTGGGAGCAGTCAAATGGAAGAAACCGTAAAAAGTTTATTAGAACAAAAACTTAATGTGATGGAAAATCTGCTAAATATCACTCAAAGGATTTCTGAGATTATAAAACGCGAGGACACCGAGGAGTTATTGATAGCTTTAAATGATCGGCAGCAGCTGATAAATAATATTGACCAAATAGACACTAAGCTGCTCAATTTTTTTAATGATGACATAAGCGGGCTTATAAAATACACATTAGGGGACTGTAAGTTGCGAGCTGTACATAATGATATACTGTCATTACTTAAAAAAATAAAGGAAATTGACGATATAAACCTTGACGGAATCAAAGCTTTATTTTCTAAGCTAAAGGAAGATATATGCAAATTAAGACAAACTGAAACTGCCCTTAAGGGCTACGGAATCATAGGTGCTGGCAGTCGAGATGGCGCATTTATAGACACCAAGAAATAGCATGTCTTAAGAAATTATTTATTTTTCTTGCATTTTATTACAATTGAGGTTATAATTGAACATAGGCATAACTTAGGTCTGTGGTTGAAAGTCGATGCCAGGGCCGGAGGCGAAGCGACTCCCAGGGGTGGTGATCCACTTAGGTATACGGCGTCTTCTGGGGATGACCAGGTCAGCTAAGCGAATGCCAACAATACTTTTTCTAATAAAGTGAGGGGTTTTTTTAATGGCATTTCAGGACAAAACAATAGTGTGTAAAGAGTGTGGTAAGGAGTTCGTATTCACCGCAGGCGAGCAGGAGTTTTATGCGGAAAAGGGTTTCGAAAACGAACCTTCCAGATGCAAAGCCTGCCGAGATGCGCGTAAAAGGAGGATAAACGAGGGCGGGCATCAAAGACGAAACAGGCAAATGTATGATGCAGTTTGTGCCGATTGCGGTGCAGCCACACAGGTTCCCTTTAAGCCCAGAGAAGATAGACCCGTATACTGCAGTGATTGCTATCAAAATCATCGCATGGCCCAAAATGGATACTAAAAAGGGAAAATAAGTCCGGTACTACACCGGACTTTTGTTGTGCTTAAAGGAATTTTAAGCAGTGGGGTGTATTAAATGACCATCCGACTTAAAATTTTGACCAATGACAGGGTAGGCATGGTACTGGATATTTTAAAGATACTCTACAAATATGATGTAAATCTTAAGGCTTTGGAAGTAGGCCCAGGGCTCATTTGCCTTAAAATGGATAAAAATTTTCGAGTTTCCCTTTCTTATTTATTAAAACAGCTGCGGGCTCAAGATGATGTTATAGAAATTTCTGAAGCGAAACTTTTGCCTTATGAAAAGCGTGAAAAGCATATGAAAGCGGTCCTTGATGCCACCGGTGAAGGTATAATAGCAATTGACAAAAACGGCATAATAACTACTTTTAATGCAGCGGCCGAAAATATATTAAAGGTTTCTGCAAAAGTTGCTTTAGGCAAAAATATTGCAGATATTATTTCGCCTGATATTCCCATATTAAAAACTATAGTTACTGGTGAAAGCTATGATAATGAAGAAATGATTATAAACACCCCTAAATTAAAGAGCCACTATATAACTTCAGGTCGTCCCATCTTAGATGAAGAAGGCAATCCCATCGGTGCAGTAGCTTCTCTCAAAGATATTGAAAATGTAATGGAACTTATTCATACATTTACACAGCCACCAATGATAACCTTTGATGAAATTCTTGGAGAAAGTAAAGAGATTACTAGGGTTAAAGAGCTTGCCAGAATTGTAGCAAAAGGAGATTCTACAGTGCTCATTAGAGGTGAAAGCGGAACCGGTAAAGAGCTCTTTGCACGCTCTATTCACATGGCAAGTTCCCGTCGTGACAAGCCTTTTGTAGCTGTAAACTGTGCAGCACTGCCTGATACCCTTCTTGAAAGTGAACTTTTCGGATATGAAGAAGGTGCTTTTACAGGTGCAAAACGCGGCGGAAAACAGGGTCTTTTTCAGTATGCTGACAAAGGCACTTTGTTTCTTGATGAAATTGGTGAACTTTCTCCTCATCTGCAGGTAAAGCTGCTTAGGGTTCTGCAAGAAAATAAAATTAGGCGTGTTGGGGGCGATGAGGAGATATCCGTCAATGTCAGGATTATAGCCGCAACCAATAGAAATCTTGAAGAACTGATGAAAAACGGCCAGTTTCGCGATGACCTTTATTATCGCCTAAATGTAATTCCTCTCATAATCCCGCCTTTAAGGGATAGAAAAGAAGATATTCCCATATTAACTCGTGCTTTTATAAAAAAGCTATCTTATAAAATGAATAAGAATGTAGTGGATATAAGTGATGAAGCCATGCGTCGCTTGATGAATTACGATTGGCCGGGAAATATCAGAGAGCTGTCAAATGTAATAGAAAGGGCCATGAACCTTTGTGATGACGTAATACAGTCACACCATCTATTTCTGCAGTACGAAGAGCTATCAAGTTCTGTTATATCAGGAAAATTAGGGCAAAAGACACTAAAAGAAATAGTAGAAGATGCTGAGAAAAGGACTATATTAGATGCCCTTGACACTTATAGTAGCATACGCAAAGCCGCAAAGGCTTTGGGTATAAGCCATGCTGCCTTAATAAACAAAATGAAAAAATATAAAATAAATCGAGGGCCTTAAGTGGTAGTTATATTAACCAGTGGTATAAAAAATAACCACTGAATTTTCAAACAATGGTTAGAAATATTACCGACCGTGCAGAATTACTAATGTTTTTGCTTTTGGCATAAATTTTGCAAACAAATAATAAATGAAACACAATAAAAGCACAGGGAGGTAATATTTCATGGCTATGGAAGTAAAAGGGTTTAATACAAAAGCTATCCATGCAGGGCAAAAACCATGTCCTGTTACTGGAGCTCATGTTACTCCCATCTATCAGACATCAACATTTGTTTTTAAAGATGTGGAGCAAGGTGCGCGCCGTTTCGCCGGACAAGAGCCGGGCTATATTTATACAAGGCTTGGCAATCCGACGATTACTGAACTTGAAGAAAAAATAGCAGCTCTTGAAGGAGGAGAGGCAGCGTTAGCAACGGCTTCAGGTATGGCCGCTATTTCTACAGCTTTGGTGTCTCTGTTAAAACAGGGCGATCATGTAGTAACCGGTGATACCCTTTATGGCTGTACTCATGGCTTTATAAATGAGTTGTTGCCGCGATATGGCGTTGAAGTAACTGCGGTAGATACGTCCGATTTAAATAATATAGAAAAGGCCATGAAGCCAAATACCAAAGTAGTATATGTAGAAACTCCGGCTAACCCCACAATGAAAATGGTTGATTTAAAAGGTGCTGCAGACGTGGCACATAGGCACGGTGCACTGCTAATCGTTGACAATACCTTTATGTCGCCTTATCTGCAAAGGCCTATTGAACATGGCGCTGATGTAGTTGTCCACAGTGCTACCAAATATATAGGCGGACACGGAGACGTGATTGCGGGCCTTATTATAAGTTCTAAAGAATTGATAGATATTATGCGCATACCATATTTGAAAGATTTTGGCGGTGTTTTGTCTCCCTTTGACGCCTGGCTATTACTCAGGGGACTTAAGACTTTAGGAATTAGAATGGAACGTCACTGCATCAACGCTCAGAAAGTTGCGGAATATTTAGAGAAACACCCATTGATTGAAAAAGTATATTACCCTGGGCTTCCTTCCCACCCTCAGCATGAACTGGCTAAAAAACAAATGGACGGCTTTGGTGGAATGATGAGCTTTGAACTTAAAGGCGGACTTGAAGCAGGCAAAATACTAATGAATAGTGTAAAGATGATTTCACTTGCTGTAAGTCTAGGTTGTGTTGACTCATTAATACAGCACCCTGCTTCTATGACACACTCACCAGTGCCCCGGGAAGAGAGGTTAAAAGCAGGCATTACGGACGGTCAAGTGAGACTTTCAGTTGGCATTGAAGATGTGGAAGATATTATTAATGACCTGGATCAGGCATTAAAGGAAGTAGAAAAGCATACTAAGTGAGACTGAGCTTAAAAACAACTATTTTCCTACAATTGTACTTGTTGTATGTTATAATTATGTGGAGCAATTTATAAAAATAAAATAAAGGGGGATAAGTATGAAAAAGGGCAATCCTACGGCATTGCTGCCCTTGGTGGTTTTCTTGGCCTTGTTTTTAGGTTCAGGTATTTATTTTAATATGCAAGGTGTCGACATGGCTTTCTATCAGCTGCCCGCACCTGTTGCTGCAATTGTAGGTATTATATTAGCTTTTGTTATGGGCAAGGGCAGCATAGATGAAAAGATGGACACTTTTGTAAGTGGCGTAGGTGACAGCAATATCATCATAATGTGCATGATTTACCTCTTAGCAGGAGCATTTTCTGCTGTTGCAAGGGCTATGGGGGGTGTAGAATCAACAGTCAATTTCGGCCTTTCAATAATTCCGCCTAGCCTCATTCTGCCTGGAATTTTTATTATCGCATGTTTTGTATCTACGTCAATGGGTACATCTATGGGCACTATAAGTGCTGTAGCACCTATAGCTGTTGAGATGGCCATCAAGGCACAACTGCCTGTTGCTGTAGCCGTAGGCGCAGTTGTGGGTGGGGCTATGTTTGGCGACAATCTCTCTATGATTTCCGACACCACTATTGCCGCGACCCGCACTCAGGGGTGTGAAATGAGAGATAAGTTTATAATGAATTTTAAAATAGCGCTACCTGCTGCAATCTTAACCATAATCATTATGATTATTTCCGGTGTATCAGGTCAAATTCCTGATGATTTAGGCTACAGTGTTATAAAAATAGTTCCATATATTGCTGTATTGGTGTTAGCACTTTTAGGTATTAATGTGTTTTTGGTCTTGATAATAGGCATTGTTTTAGGAGGAGTTATCGGTCTTTTAGACGGCAGCTTTACTCTTATAGCCTTTACTCAGACAATATATGATGGTTTTACCTCCATGCAGGAAATATTCATTCTTTCGCTTTTAGTCGGCGGTCTTGCAGCACTAATTTCAAAAGAAGGCGGCGTTGATTATCTTCTAAATACTATTACCAGCCGCATAAAAAGTGTCAGAGGAGCAGAGGCAGGTATCAGCGCTCTCGTATCTGTGGCAGATATCTGTACAGCAAATAATACCGTGGCAATTGTAATAACAGGTCCCATGGCAAAGCAAATAGCTGATGAAAACGGCGTTGACCCAAGGCGAAGTGCCAGTTTACTTGATATTTTCTCATGTATATGGCAGGGCATCATACCGTATGGCGCACAGCTTTTACTTGCAGGGCAACTATCTCAGCTTTCACCCATTGAGATAATGCCGTCTTTATACTACCCATATCTATTGGCAATTGTGGCTATTCTAGCTATAATATTTGGCTTTCCAAAGGCAAAAGCTTAAGTGATGATTTCCTATAACCTGGGATAAACTCCCGGGTTTTTTTATCTTTTTTTGTAAGGTTATGCTATAATATTTACTGTTATAAATATTTTATTTAGGTGATCTTATGAAGTTTTATGATTTTCACGTGCACTTGGAACAAGGACCTTATACCATAGAGTGGATACGCCGATTTTACGAAGTAGGAGAAAAAAGAGGTGTTGTTGAAGTCGGTTTTTCGGAACACGGCCATAGATTTAAAGAGTCAGTTGGGCTTTTGGCAAGTGACGGTTTTAGGGGCAAATGGACAAGAGAAGAGGCAACAGAAAGCATCGAAGATTACATAGAAGTAGTTGAAAAGGCAAAGAAGCTGGGGCTACCTGTGAAACTGGGTATTGAACTAGATTTTGTCCCTGAATACGAAGATGAAATAAAGAAGTTCGCAAAATCGTATCCTTTTGACTACGTATTAGGTGCAGTACACTGGCTGGGGGATTTTGGTTTTGACCACCCTGCTCTAATTGATGAGTGGAAAGAAAGAAATGTCGATGAAATTTATAAGGAATATTTTGATACGCTACTTATTGCAGTAAAATCTGGGATTTTTGATGCCATTGCCCATCCCGATGTTATTAAGGTGTTTGGCTATAGACCCAGTCAAGATATGAGCAGGTGGTATGAACAATTAGCAAAATCTCTAAGACAAATGGATATTTGTTTGGAAGTAAGTACAGCAGGGATCAGAAAACCTGTGGGAGAATTGTATCCTTCACAAGAACTCATGAAGTATTTTAAAAAATACCAGGTGCCTGTCATGATAAGTTCTGATGCCCATGTGCCAGAAGATGTGGGTAGGGATTTTGATAAGGCCTTGGAATTTATCAGAAGTTTTGGTTATGATAAAATTTGCTATTTTGATAAAAGAATCAGGAAATCAATAAATATATAAACAGCATGAAGGTGATATGTGTGTTGCATGTAGTTTTGGTTGAGCCGGAAATACCGCAAAATACGGGGAATATTGCAAGGACCTGTGCGGCAACCGGGGCTGTTTTGCATTTGGTAGGACCTTTGGGATTTAGCATAGATGACAAGCATTTAAAAAGGGCAGGCCTTGATTATTGGTCACTAGTCGATGTAAGGTATTATGAAAGTTATGATGAGTTTGAAGCAAAAAACCAAAGTGAATCAAAGTTTTTTCTCACAACAAAGGCTAAGCGCTGCTATACAGATGTAAACTTTCCGGAGAGCGAATGTTATTTAGTATTTGGCAAGGAGACGGCAGGCCTTCCTATGCCACTTTTGCAAGCTCACTGGGAAAGCTGTATCAGAATTCCAATGGTCGATGATGCCAGGTCATTAAATCTTTCAAACTCTGTAGCTATCGTGGTGTATGAGGCTCTTCGCCAATGGGGTTTTCCTGGGCTTAAAATTCAAGGCCCATCAAAGGCTTAAAAAAGACTAAAAAAATACACCGGTCAAAATAACTTTGACCGGTGTTTTAGATTTCATACTTTAAATTTATTCACTAACATTGCCAGATTTTCTGCAAGTTTTGCCAGCTCCTGAGCCGATGAAGATATGCTTTCCATAGTTGCTGTTTGTTCTTCTGTAGATGCTGATACTTCTTGTGTTCCTGCAGCTGTTTCTTGAGATATGCTGGATATATCCTGGACCATGCGCACTATGTTATCTATATGGCTGTATTGTTCAGAAAGCACATTAGAAATATTTTGTGAACGCTGTGCCACCATTTCTATTTCGGCCATTAATGTATCGATTTGTGTGTTTATGTCTAGAATTAGCTCTTGGCCTTCTTCAACTTCCTTAATACTTTCTGCCATGGAATTTACTGCAACTCGGCTGTTGGCTTGTATGTCCTTGACTATTTTGGATATCTGTTTTGCAGCTTCTCCAGATTGTTCAGCAAGTTTTCTTACTTCATCGGCTACTACTGCAAATCCTCGACCATGTTCACCGGCACGGGCGGCTTCAATGGAAGCGTTGAGGGCGAGTAGATTTGTTTGATCTACGATTTCACCTATGATACCGGTGATTTTGCCAATTTCACTGAGTTTGTCGTCTAATTGTGCCAATATGCTGTTGGAGTTGTCAACAGATGTTCGTATTACATCCATTTTATCTCTGGACTGTCTGATATTCTGCTGGCTTTCCTTTGCTCGCTCATTCATGAGCTGAGCTGAATTAGCTGTGGAACTTGCATTTTCTTCTACTTTTCCATTTGCAATGACCAGCTGATCTACGACTTGAGCGATTTCCTCTAATTTTTTAGCCTGGTCATTTGCACCTTGAGCGATTTGTTCGATAGCCTGAGCTACCTGCTGAGCTGAAAGGGTGCTCTGTTCGGAACCAGATGCCAATTCCTCAGCTGAGGCCGACAGGTTTTCTGTAGCATGAACGACTTCTTGTACCAGTTGCCTCAAATTAGACGTCATAGTATTAAATGATGCTGCCAGTGCACCAACCTCTGTCTTGTCTTTTAATTCTACTACACTTGTCAAATCATTGTTTGCTACCTTTTCTGTAGCTTCAAGCAGTTTGCGTAATGGCTTTATAGTGATTTGACCTAGGAACATACTTAAAGCAAAACTTACAACAGCGACAATTAAGGCAATGCTTAAGAATGTTTTGGTAATCGCGTCAACAGAGCTAAATGCCTCTGCCACAGGTTGCTGTACAAATATTCCCCAGCCTAAAAGATTATAACGACCGAAGGCCACAAATTGTTCTTTGCCATCTGCATCCTTATATGTTGTAAAGTCCTTTTCACCGCTTAGGGCCTTCTTAACAAAATCAAAATTGGAATAGTTTTCCTGAGATTTAACTATCTTATAATCCTTATGTGCTATTACACGCCCGCTTTTGTCAGTGATAAATGCAAAACCTTCTTCACCAACTTCCAAATTCATTACCGTTCGTGTTAAACTTACGAGGGATATATCTGCGCTTATGACTCCGATAGGTTCTCCTGTATCGGATAAAATAATATTAGAAATAGAAATAATAGAGTTGCCAGACATAGGATCAACACGCACATTAGAAATATAACTTCCCTTTGCTTCTAAAGCACCTATATACCAATCTTCTTTACTAACGTCATAATCATCAGAAAAGCTAGCAAAAGGTACGGCGAAAACACCGTGTTCTTCAATATTTGCAACATATATGCGAAGAATTTGGGGGTTTTGTTGAACTACATCATATAAGAACGGAGATATATCATCTTTTTGCAAAGACCTAAGAGTTTTCGTATTCGCTACAAAAGCTATAAGGTTTTTGTTTTGCTCTATAAAAATATCAATGTTATCGTTTAAGTTATCCACAATTATGCTTGCCTTATCATGGATTTCATGAGTTACCGAATTTGCGGTAATTTGGTTGACTATAATACCCATAACTATAAGGGGTATAATTGCCATGAGCACAAAAAAAGCTGCTAAACGTGTTTTTAAGCTATTATTAATGCCTATACTTTTTTTATTTTTTGATAACTTAGGTTGCTTTTTTGGAAACTTGAGCTTTGGCAATTTAAAATTTACCTTCACATATAAAACCTCCATCCTTAAAAATTTAAAAAAACAAAAAGCCCTTCTGGGCATTAAAATGTGCAGCCTGGCAACCATAGTTTTTTAATATAAAAACTTTAGGCCCATAGCTTTGCGTCCGCCCCTTTCGAGGAGTTTGCCAAGAATACGTTATTTTATTTTAGTAAGATATTACCAGCTTTTAATATAATTATATCTAATTATCCAGTAATATACAAGAATAAAATCGACAAAAATTGGATTTTTTCTACACAAATGTTAAAATTAAAAAAGGTATTTTAACAAAAATGGGGGGGGAATCAAATGGCTCGTAAAATCAACACAGAATTAAAGACAGGTAGCATACATGAGGTAATAATAGAAAAAATGGCCCATGAAGGCCAGGGAATTAGTAAAATTAGCGGGAAGACTGTTTTTGTTGAAAATGCAATAATTGGAGAAAAATGTCTCATTGAAATAGTAAAATCAAAAAAAGATTATGCCATTGGCAAAGTTAAAAAAATCATTGAATCTTCTCCTTACAGGACAAATCCAATATGTGATAGTGCCAGCCAATGTGGTGGTTGTAGTCTTTTGCACATGTCATATGAAGGGCAGCTCATGTTTAAGACCGAGAAAGTTAAAGACAGTTTAAAAAGGATAGGGCATATAGATACATTAGTTTACGATACTTTGGGAATGGAAAGGCCATGGCATTATCGAAACAAAACACAGCACCCTGTCGGCATGCATGGAAACTATATTGTGATTGGATTTTATGAAAAAGGAACTCATAATATTGTAGAGACAAAAGATTGTTTACTACAGCACCCAATAGTTAATGAGGTGCTTTCTACTGTCAAGACTTGGATGGTGCAATATGACATACCGGCGTATGATGAAACAGCGCACAGGGGCCTTGTACGCCATGTGGTAACCAGAGTTGGTTATAGGACAGGAGAAGTTATGGTTATAGTGGTGGCTAATGGAAGGGAACTTCCTTTTGCAAGCAGTTTGATAGATAAACTTGCAAATAATATACCACCTTTAAAAAGCGTTGTACTAAACGTTAATACAAAAAAGACAAATGTAATTTTAGGCAGTGAAAACATTCCATTATACGGTAGGCCATATATATACGATTACATAGGTGATATCAAGTATAGAATATCGCCACTATCTTTTTTTCAAATAAATCCCGTACAAGTTAAAGTTTTGTACAATAAAGCCGTGGAATATGCTCAACTTACCGGAAGCGAAACGGTAATAGATTTATACTGCGGGATAGGAACAATAACACTTTTTTTGGCAAAAAAGGCCAAAAAGGTTTACGGTATAGAAGTAGTGCCTGAAGCTATTTCTGATGCTATTTACAATGCCGAGATTAACGGTATAGATAATGTAGAATTTATCCAGGGAACTGCTGAAACCATTATGCCTGAAATGGCAGCAAGGGAAATTAGGCCTGATGTAATAGTAGTAGATCCTCCGCGAAGAGGCTGCGATCAAAAGACCCTTGATGCTATGGTGAAAACTTCACCTGAAAGGATTGTGTATGTTTCATGCAATCCTGCAACTCTTGCGAGAGATTTGCGCTATCTTGAAGATAGAGGATATAAAACTGAGAAAGTTCAGCCAGTAGATATGTTTCCACAATCACATCATGTTGAGTGCGTAGTATTGATGTCAAGGGTTGAGAAATAAAAACCTGAAAAGCTTGTAAATAAAGGGTTCCAGACATTTAGTTTTTCTCGAGGCCGATCTGCTGGATGTGGCAATGTCAGGAAACCCTTATTTTTATTGTTTGCGGGAACATATCAACTACCCTGAAAATTTATAGTTGAGTTACCAGATTAGATAACACCCTTTTTTACAGGGGGTTGAGGATACAGGATGGATGTAAATCAAATAAAAACTTATCAATAACTTATATCAATGCGATATATTATAAAAGTCGGTTCATATCTTCATCAAACTCTTTACGTCTTAAATCCCTGTTAAAGAAATGGAATCCCCAAATCCTGTAATTATTGTCGTCTGCAAATTTAACTATAGGAATCGCATTTGACTCAAGTTGCAATAAAAAATCTTCTTTCCAACTATCATTTTTGACAAGGTGGGTACCTTTCGGCTCAATAAATATCTGTAGTTGCTCATACCCATTAACTTTAGGCGAATGTAAAAATAATAGATAATCTGGTTCGAAGCGTTCACCACCATCAAAAGAATATATTGCTAATTGACGTTCATTTCGTATTAGATAAACTTTATCATACTTAGCTTTTAGTTTATCGACATACTGCTTAAAATACGCAATAAATGCTTTTTCTTCCGATGTTCCATAGTTATCTTCAAACACAAACCAATCTTCTTTAGATAAATCAAGCTTCCAGGCCATAGGAACAGTATTATCGTTTTGTGAAACACCTAAGCCTCCATCGGTAGGATTAGTATAATTTACCCGCTTATCTTTAAATACCTCTCGAATATATTTTGCCATGAATGTTTTAGAACCTTCATAAGTTTCTTCAATATTAGAGATTGAAGTAGCTATTTTTTTCAAAACATTGACGCAAGCCACATAAAGGATAGCAGGTGAAGGATCCTCATATCTTGATGTAATATCTATTTTTACATTTCCAAGATACTTATCGTCAAAGATAAATTGGTTAATAGATTTTAATTGTGGGAAATAGCTTTTTAGTCTATTGAACTTAAACACATCATACTTACGAAGAGCTCGATGTACAATCGAATAATTAATCCTCGCTATTTCAGCAAAAGATGTATGTTTAGTGTATGTTGTTACCGAACTCTCTTTTGTTCCTTCTTCGCCTAACATTAATGTATCCTCAGCTGCTCGTCCAGTTGCAATAGTAACATCATATGTATGATTGCGTATAGTAGGTGAAAGACCGGTAACCTCTGATCTGCTTTTTATTAGTCTTTCATTATAGAATACATATCCTTGCTGATAAAGCGGATCTGCCTTAAACTCATCCTTTAATTTATATGTTCTAGTGACTGTGTTTTCCATATCGATACCAATCTCTTTTAGCGCCCTATATAATTCGGCAATATAACGAGATTCGTTTTGACAATGATAATATAGTTCCTCACAGATGCGAAGGGGGTGATCCAAATCTTTATCGAATTTTCGCTGATATTTATTCTGCCATTCTTCCAACTTAAACGGATAATACCTTGCTCCTCGTCCTATAAGCTGTGCTTCTGCTATTGTCGTTTTCCCGGGAATGCCATTCTTGGCATCTCGAGTTTCATAAAGACGTACAATGTCAAACAAATTTAGTACATCCCAACCTTCATCTAGTTTTCTTACTTCAAAAATTGCTCGGTAAGGATTATTAGCATCTTCAAGCGAATTGACAATTATTTGATTCTTTTCGGCCTCAGCATCTTCGTTAACTGAAAGACACTTATCCTCCCCAAAAGCTTCTTTTAGTTCTTGTGCTAATTGCTCAAAGGTTATTCCGTTTTTTTCAAAATACGAATAAACCTTTTTCATAGTATCTATTTCCGTAATATCTGCCAGTCGTTCTAGTACTGAACCATTCAGATTTTTTATGGTATCAATAAACTCTTTCATAAACGCTTTGCTTTCAGCAATAGTCTTAGCCTTAAATAGAACGACTGGTTTACATCTTATGCGAAAATCTTCGAATATTTTTAAGCGGTATTGACTTAATACTATCGCCTGTAATGCTCGTTCCATAATTGATATGTCAGAACGCATAGTACGTATTTCCTTTGAGTATCCATCGTCTCTAAATTTTTTTAGAGGATAATCGAATATTATTTTGTTCTCATACTCGCGTTTTATATTTTCGTTTGCAAGGTCACATGTTGCAGTAAATTCGAGTAATACATTTTGATTGTTCATTTCAAAAATACTCTTAACTGTACTTTCCCAGCTCCTATAATTTTCAATTTCTTCTTTGTTGCCGCGGCGAGTATCAACATTGAGATGGTGGGCTTCGTCCGATATAAGAACTATTTTATTATCACGAAAATCATCTATAGAAACAGAGTTTTCTTTGACAAACCATATATCTGAATGAAGCCCTTGTATAGTTGTAAAGCAAATATTTATCGCATTCGGATCGCTTGCTTGGAAGTTATTAACTTCACGAATTTTAACTTTTTCTCCATCAATATTAATTTCATCAGCAAAAAGATACTTCGATGAAGTACGATTTAAGAAATTTTCTTTTGTTTTTTGTACTATATTAGATAGATTTACAAAAAATAGAAAATTTCTATATCCCTGTTTAAAAAGATATAGCATAAGTCCTGCCATAATTAGCGTTTTTCCACTACCGGTTGCCATATGAAAAAGTGTCTGTGTTGGCTTTCTACAAAGTGCTTCATTTTCAAAATATGTTATAAAATTACAAAAAGCATCTTTTTGATACGGGCGTAATTCAAAAGATGGATTCAGATTATCAGGAATGTATTTTGGTAATTCTTTGTATGCTCCAAAATTCTTTGCTTGTTCGATTTGCTCGTATAGGTACACTATTATACCCCCTCGTAAAAGCTTTTTGTAAATGCCTTGTCAGCGTCTGAAATATTATAATCTTCATCATCAATATCACAGTAATTAACGTAAAGTTGATTTTTATCTAGCAACTCCACAAATAAACGCTTTTTTTCTTCAAATGAGAGAGATTTAAAATCCTCTGCTTCAGGATTAATGTCTTTAGGATTTACATAACAGCTTATAAAACCGGTCTTTTTTATTTCACGCCAAATATCAGCAAGCTCTTTATCATTTTCAGCGATTTGTATGCGATCAACATATTTTTGATTTAGTTTTGCAAGCTCGCAATACACGAAAGAGCCTCCACCTTGCCAGTTAACATCTTTGGATATTCCGCCTTGTTCTCCTTCAATGACTTTTTTTAGCCTTCCTACTGTAATAGTATCTATGTAGTCCATTTGTTCTACACCTATATAGCGTCTGCCCATTTTGTGTGCGACCGCAGCAGTCGTACCGGAGCCTAAATGAAAATCGAGCACTATATCATTTTCTTTTGTTGATACCTCAATAATAGCTTTTATTAAATTCTCAGGTTTTGCGTAACTAAATTCTTCACGTCCGAACATAGCGTCAATTTCGTTATTACCATCTTTGTTTTTTGCATCGCCAAACAATACTTTAAGAAAATCTTGTATTTGAAAATCTGAAATTACCGCGGATAGTTTTCCTGCTGCATCATCTTCGCTTTTAAATTTACGCATATATGGTTTGGTTATGTTGAGGAAATCGTAATCCCCCGGAAAAACAATTGCCCCTTTTTGATAGTAATAATCAAAGGTATCTTTCGTAATACACCAAGTCCTTTTTTCACTTGGCGGATATTCTTCTCCTGTTTTTGGATTTACAATGGTAAAATAGGAATTTGCTCTCTCGCTTGCTGTAGTTTGTTTGGTTAAATCCGCAAGTCGCCATGGTTGACCGGGGTAATCATCAGTAATATAATACTTTCGCTCGACAGTTCTACCAACAGGGGTATTTTTATCATCAACATTGGTGTAACAAAGTAACCAGTCAAAATCTTGTGAAAAGTTAAAAGGAACATCTGACTTTCCATGTCTGGTTCTTCGGGGAATAGTACCAATAAAATGTTCTTTTCCGAAAATATCGTCTGCAAGCACTTTCAAATAATGCATTCCATCTTCACCTATACTTATCCAAATAGTTCCGCCCTTGGCGAGCAGTCTTTTGGCAATTTCAAGACGATTTTTCATAAAGACTAACCATGTTGAAAAGCTGAAATTGGTATTATATTTAAATGAGTCATCTTCTTTGCGTTCATTAAAATAGTAAGGTGGGTCGATATAAATACACTGTATTTTGCCTTCATATCTTTTCAATAATGAAGCAATAGCAAGAAGATTGTTACCTTTAATTATAAGGTTATCGGTATCTTTAAACTCTGTAATCGATTCTTCTCCGTCAGCAGTATAACGTTTTGCATTTGTGAACACCTTAGGATAAAGAAGCCTGTCCACTTCATCCGGTGCAAGTGTTTCATTATAGAATATCTCATCACGCTTTTGATCTTCTTTCGTTTGTCCTCCTTCAAGAACGCAATCTTTATAAGGGAAAACGAGTACAACATCCTTTGAGGTAGATATGTACTCATCCCGGCTATTTACAAGACCAATTTTATTTTTATAACGAGTATATGAGTCAGGCAAGAATTGCCTATTATTGATAACCCAACCGAAGCCGACTTTATCAAAAACGAGAACACCTTCAACGTCGGCAAAAAAGCGCTTTTTTGTTTCTTCGTTAGATAAAAGCAATTTAATGAGTTTTGAATCCATTTGCATTGCTGCCTCGTATACGGAATTGCGAAGCAATTCCCCGTTATCAGTAAAAAAACGTTGATCCTGTTTTAGTACTTCAAGAACAGTATTAAAAAATTGATTATACATCTTTATAACCTCACTTTAAAAATTTTATTAATTTATGTTTTTTCATAATAATTCAATTAGCGTCATTGTTGCTTAACTATTAAGTAAAAGCTGTTGCTACCTATTCATCTGGCTCAATCTCCATAATATCGGAAATATCACACTTTAATGCCTTGCAAATCTTCACAAGCACATCGGTCGTAACATTTTCGTTTTTACCCAGTTTTGCCATAGAAGATGTACTAATACCAGCCGCTTCTCTTAAATCTTTCTTTTTCATATCTTTATCAATTAAGAGTTTCCATAGTTTTTTATAGCTTACGGCCATAATTGTCACCTCGCTCGTTATAAAGAATACCACAAAGTAGGCTAAAACACAATAAAAATTTAAGTTCGCATATTTTTATTGTGTTCTACGCAATTTATGTTATAATTTACATAAGGAAATATATGGTCTAAATCATGAAATGTTATTACGGAGGTACGGTATGGCAAGTGTCAGCTCGTTCAGAGATGTTATTGCAAATATGTATTACAATGAACTCTTTGACGAGTTGTCCGAGTATATTGAGGACAACCCGGATAAGCTGGAATCCAACTCATACCGTGTGCAATCACCGGATGAAGCGGCTTTATCCGATTTTGACATTATAACGATTGACATAACCGACTCGCCAGGTAACAGTATTTTATTTGACGTAATTGTTTCTGCCGAAGTTGAAATTGCAGAAACAGTACGAAGGAATCGCGAGACTGATGGTATAGAACAATGGTTCCGTATCTCCTGCAGAGCTGACCTTGATGACGGAATTCAGAATTTTCAAATCAAGTCTGTTTCAATATACAACAAGTACAGAGAGAGCAAATTAGGCAGACTGTCTGAGTATTTAGTGCTAATTATAGAAAAGGAACAGTTTGACGATGTTGCTACTGAATTTCTGAATGAGTTTTGCCCGGAGGCATTGAGTACTCCTATGCCCATTCCAGTTGATGAAGTAGTGAAAAGAATGGGGCTTAAGGTTAAGGAAATCCAGCTAACAAAGCATTTCACTATATTCGGTCAAATAGTTTTTGGAGATTGTACGATAGAATATTACGACAGAAATGAAAGAACATATAAGCCTTTGGAAGTTTCAAGAGGAACAATTCTCGTGGATCCTAATGTGTATTTCATGCGAAACGTAGGGTGCATGAACAATACCATTATCCATGAGTGTGTCCACTGGTATAAGCATAGAAAATACCATGAATTAGTTAAGACATATAACAGTGATGCTTTGCTCATAAGCTGCAGAGTAAATGAAACAACTAAATACAAAAAGCAATGGACGCCAGAAGACTGGATGGAATGGCATGCTAACGGAATTGCACCACGAATCCTTATGCCTAGCTCAATGACCATTAAAAAGATTGAGGAGCTAATTAAAAAGAATGAGCTCCTTTTTGGTACTTACGACAGGCTAAATATAATGGAAAATGTCGTGTATGAATTAGCTGACTTCTTCCAGGTGTCAAGGATAGCGGCCAAAATAAGGATGCTTGACCTTGGATATAAGGAAGTTGAAGGTGTATATACCTACGTAGATGACCATTTTATCAGCAATTATTCATTTAAGGCAGACTCATTACATAAGAATCAAACATACAGTATTAGCCTAAGTGATTCCTTTTTTGAATACTATGCAAATCCGGAATTCGCAAAGATTATAGACAGCGGTAATTTTATTTATGTTGACGGTCATTACGTTATTAACGACTCCAAATACATTAAAAGGTTAGAAAATGGAAGCATTGATCTTACAGACTATGCAAAACTGCATGTAGATGAATGCTGCCTTCTGTTTGATTTAAAATTAAATAAAGCCTCCAAAATGGACATTGTAGTATACCTCGATTCTATAATGTTCCGTAAAGCTACACCTGATTATAACAGAGTGCCGACATTTAATCCGGACAAGCATAATATGGAGGTATTTAATCGTTCAGAAGAGCTAAAGAAGTTTCACGAAGAATTCGTCGAAGAAGGTCAGCATTTGAGCCGTACAACCCAGACATTTTCCCAAGCGGTATATGGACATATCAAAAGGAAAGGCTACAATAAGGTTGTTTTTATAGAAAAGACTTTGCTTTCAGGAAAAACATATGACAGAATAAAAAATAATGAACTTAACAATCCAACTTTAGAAACCGTTGTTGCAATCTGCATCGGATTGGAGCTTAGCCCTACATACAGTGAAGAGATATTAAGGCTTGCCGGATATACTCTCAATAACACTCCACAGCAATTGGCGTATAAAAAGCTTATCCATTCGTATAGAGGGCATTCAATATATGAATGCAATGAAGTTTTGGAAGCCTTGGGACTTTCCCCTCTTTGTGCAAAGGCATATAAAGAAATGATAAGTTAAGAAGTTGTTGGACTTCTGAAGTCCAACTTTTTATATTTTAAACCGGCTATTATAATGAGTTTTTAAGCCATTATGCAAAAAAGGCGCAAAAACCTTACTGCATAATGGCTATTTTTTGCCCAAAACATGGACTTTAGATGTCCAGACATGCTTTTGCATTTTAGGTAGCATTGAGTCAGAGAGTTGGCCAACCCTCAAAATTGAAGGATGGAGGATATAAGATGCAAGACTCTATGAACAATGCAAAAACGCTGTCAATAATTTCAATGCCCATAAAGGGCAGACCATATAAGCATCAGATTCGTGCTTTCAATTTCATCTGCAGTCTATTTGGGCTTTTGAAGGGTGGTGGTGTTTCTGCCATTTCCGGATGGGGTGCAGCGCTCCTGATGGAAATGGGCTGAAAAGCACCGGGAAAACTCTTGTCTCAATCGCCATTATAGGAGCATTGCTTGCTGCAGGAAGAATAAAACGTGTGCTGATTGTTGCGCCACTTTCCATTCTGGGAGTGTGGGAAGACGAGTTTAAACGGTTCGCAGATTTCCCATATCAGCTTATAGTCCTTAATGGCATGATTCAAAAGAAAATCCAACAGCTAAGATTTTTAACTGGCGAAGGTGTCCATGTGGTGGTAGTCAACTACGAATCTGCATGGAGAATGGAAAAGGAACTGGCAAACTGGCATCCTGACATTATCATTGCTGATGAAGGACACAAAATTAAAACTCATAATACAGCGGTTTCAAAAGCAATGCACCGATTGGGCTTGCTTGCCCAGTATCGGCTCCTATTGACAGGAACGGTTATAACCAACAAAGCCATAGATGTATTCAGTCAATATAAGTTTCTCGATTCACGCATCTTTGGAAACAGCTTCTATGCCTTCAGAAACCGTTATTTCAACATGGTCGGCTATGGCAACCATACGCCAGTGCTGAAAAAATCAATGGAACAGGATTTGATAAAAAGGATTCACAGCATTGCATTCCGGGCAACCAAAGCGGAGTGCCTGGATTTGCCGGAAACCACCGATATTATTCGCCATATTGAGCTTGAGCCTGTCACTTTAAAGAAATATAAAGAGCTTGTCAAACAAAGCTATACTGAGCTGTCAGCAGGAGAAGTAACAGCTACAAACATACTGACACGCTTGCTTCGTCTTTCGCAATTAACCGGCGGCTTCATCGGAAGCGATGACGGTGGGAAAATCGAGCAAGTCAGTGATGCCAAGTTGAAAGCTCTTGAAGATATCCTTGAAAGCAGTATTCAAGAAGGACATAAGCTGGTTGTTATAGCAAGGTTTATCCCTGAGATTCATGCCATATGCAGGTTGCTGGAGAAGAAGAACATCGGTTATGCGTGTATTTATGGTGCAACTAAGGATCGCCAAGAGCAAGTCCACCGGTTTCAATATGATCCTGACTGCATGGTGTTTGTAGGCCAGATTGCAACCGCTGGACTCGGTATTACACTAACCGCTGCAAGCACAATGGTATTTTACTCCCTTGATTATTCCATGTCGAATTTCGAGCAGACAAAAGCCCGTATCCATAGAGTTGGACAAAAGAACGGTTGCACATATATCTACCTTATCGCCAAGGGTACTGTAGACTCAAAAATCCTGACTGCTCTGCGCAATAAGGCAGATCTTGCAAAAATGCTGATAGACGACTACCGCAAAGGAGCAAATCCTTTTGCCCCAGAGGGAGGTGAAAGCTGTGAGCAATAATGCGATGTTTGAACTTGCTGACCGTCTTAAGGAGCTGCGCGAGGCAAAGAAGGCTGTTGAAGAGGAACTGAAAAGCATAAATGCGGAGATTGACGAGGTCGAATACCGTCTGTCTGAGCTGATGATCAGCAGTGAGACGCAAAACTTCACAAGAGCAGGAACAATGTTCTGCCTTTCAACGACAACAAGAGCCAGTGCTGCCGCAGGCATGAAGGAGGAACTGTTTGACGCACTACGCAGTAAAGGCTTTGGAGAACTCATCTATGAAACAGTCAATGCAAATTCCCTGTCAGCATTTGTTAAAGAACAGATTGCGGAGAATGGGGACGAGCTTCCGGACTGGCTGAAAGGCTTTGTGAATGTCTTCGAAAAGACAACAGTAACTGTGCGGAAAGCAGCAAGGTAAATAGCTTCAGAAAGCAATGCTCCAATATCAATGTTCAAGGAATAACTGTTCGAAGAACAATGCTTCAAAGAACAATGATATAGATTACATTTCAAATTCATATTTACGGAGGTATAAAAGCATGAAAAACAATGAACTCGTAACTATTAACGAAAATACAGGTTTTCTTCAGCTCGCTGATTTCAATCTTGACGAGGCAATGGCATCAGAACTTGACGGTCTTGACATGACTTTTGAACGCATAAAAATCCCGTCCGCAGGCAGCACAGTATTCGAAGTACCCGGGGAAAATCCCGGAGAACCTGATACTGTCAAAGAATTCTCAGCGGTAATTCTTTATCATCATCCACTTTATGCATACTACAAGGACAAGTATACCGGAGGCAGTAACCCACCGGATTGCGGAAGCTTTGATGGTATAACCGGCGAAGGAGACCCCGGGGGAAGCTGTGCCAAATGCCCATATAATCAGTTCGGTTCGGGGGAAAACGGCAGCAAAGCTTGCAAGAACCGCCGCAGGATATATGTACTGCGTGAAGGGGAGATTTTCCCGTTGATACTCTCATTGCCAACAGGATCGTTGAAAGAGTTTTCCCGCTACATCAAAAGGCTGCTTTCTAAAGGCAAAAAATCAAACAGCGTTGTTACTCGCTTTTCTTTGAAAAAGGCGACCAATTCAAGCGGTATCACCTATTCACAGGCTCAGTTTGCTGTAGATCGGGATCTGACCGCTGACGAATATGCGTTGATATCCAAGCTTTCCGAGCAGGTCAAAGCGTTCAGTACCCGAGTCGGCCATGACACTGAACCTGCCGGTGAAGGGGTAATAAATGTAGACCCTGAATCAGGTGAAATTACTGAGCCGCTTAAGTGATCAAAGGCCCTATCGGAGGAACTTTCTATCTCCGATAGGGCGGAAAGGAGAACCGCATGGGATACAAATGTGTTTATATGCTGTCTGAAATACAAGAGTATCTGAAAAACACTGTCCTATTTGCTTTCGACTTTGAAACGTCACCCCGCGATAAATGGAGGAACGATAAAAGTGTAGCTCTGGATGCTCATAAAGCAGATATTACAGGAATCAGTTTTTCAGTATCAGAAGGGACTGCTATATATGTTCCACTTAAACATCGTAGCGGGCGAAATGCAGAGAACCAGGCGGCAATATGGGATTATCTGAAATTACTATTCGAATCAAAAGATGTAATAAAAGTTGCTCATAATCTGGCTTTTGAGTCTATGTTCCTTTACGCAAGAGGTATCGTCCTTCAAAAGCCTTGCTATGACACGATTGCAGCAGACAGCGGACTTAAAACGCTTGCGCCTGCACTCTGCAAAGCAGAAATGACAGAATTCTCAACGGTTACTGAAGGTCGGTTTTTCGATGAATTGAACCCTCAGGATGAGAAGACTGTCCGCTACGCTTGTGCTGACAGCGACTACACTCTTCGCTTGTATCATGTTTTCAATCAGTGGTTTGATAGATTTTTACCCAAACACAGAACTATTGTGGAAGAGGTAGAATCGCCTACATCAGTATATGTCGGGATAATGAAGTATAACGGCATATTGGTGGATAAGTCAGCCATGCTGAAGAAACAAGCGGAAGCCGCAGAAAAGATTGTCAGTATCAGAAAAGAGATTGCCGGAATTATCGGCAATGTAGAGATTGGGGCAAATGCTTCAACTTCAGCATTTAAAAAATATCTTTTTGTGGATCTCGGTCTTCCGGTAATGAAAACTACCGCAAAACATCAGGAAGCTGCCGATGATGAAACCATGATCCTATTAAAAGGATGGTGTGAATCCAACAGGCCTGAACTTTCTCGCTTATTTGAACTGGTGCAGGAATACCGCAAGTGGGGAAAACTCAAATCCACCTATATAGACGGGTATCTTCGATTTATTGATGGGGATACCGGCAGGATTCATCCGGACCTTATACCATTGGGGACAGAAACAGGCAGATTTGCGTCAAGAAACCCGAATATGCAGAATTGTCCGCAGAAAGACAATGACCCAATAGGCGTACGAAAATTTATCATTGCGCCAGCCGGAAAGGTTCTTTTATCCCTTGACTTCTCGCAGATAGAACTGCGCGTCGGAGCGTTTTATTGCAGGGACAAACGTATGCTGGAAACCTATCGTACTGGCGGTGATATCCATGCTCAGACCACTTCTGTTATTTACCGCATTCCTTTTGAAGAGGCAGCAGACAAAAATGCTCCACATTATAAAGAGCGCAGGACCATTGCAAAAAACTGCAATTTCGGTGTGTTCTATGGCCTGTTTCCTACTGGCTTACAGAGGACACTAAAATTTAAAGCTGGCATAAACCCAACTTTGGCTGAATGTGAGACCATCATTCAAAACTTGAAATCCGGATACCCCGGTCTTGCCAAATGGCAGGATGAGGTAAAAAAGCGGGCTGCTGTAAGCTGCTATTCAGAAACATGGCTGGGCAGGCGAAGATACTTGCTGGGAATTCGGTCATCAGATTGGGGCAAGAAGTCGTTTGCCGAGCGGTGCGCATTAAATACACCTATTCAAGGTACAGCGGCAGATATTCTAAAGCTTGCCTGTGGGCGCATCATCAGTGGACTTCCCGAAAGGCTTTGGCTGAAACCTATGCTGCAGATACATGACGAGCTGGTTTTTGAATTACCGGAAGACAAGGTGGACGAAGCAGTTGTTTTTATAAAAGAGTGTATGGAAACACAACCCTTCCCTGCATTTGATGTACCTATTGTGGCAGAGGCTTCGGTAGGAAGAAATTTTGGAGAAATGAAAGAAATGGAGGATTGATATTATGACTAATTTACAGGTTTTTAAGAATACAGAATTTGGAGAACTTAAAGTACTCGTTATTGATGGAAAGGAATACTTTCCTGCAACGGATTGTGCAAGGATGCTGGGATACAGTAACCCACACAAGGCAGTAATAGATCATTGTAAGTACCTAACAAAACGTGAGGTACCTCATCCGCAAAATCCTGAAAAAACCATCAACATAAATTATATTCCCGAAGGTGATTTGTTCCGGTTGATAGTTAAATCCCAACTTCCTGCAGCTGAACGCTTTGAGAAATGGGTCTTTGATGAAGTGCTGCCCACGATCAGAAAATATGGAGTTTATGCTACAGATAAAGTTATCGAAGAGATGATTTCTAATCCGGAGTATGGCATCAGGATTTTCTCTGAACTAAAGGCAGAACGCGACAGGCGGAAAGCTTTAGAAATAGAAAATGCAAAGAATAAACAGATTATCAGTGAGTTGAAGCCCAAAGCGAGCTATTATGATCTCATATTGCAAAATAAAAGCCTTGTGCCGATCAGCAAGATTGCCAAGGATTACGGAATGTCTGGCCGCGCTTTCAATAAGCTGCTTCATGAGCTTGGAGTACAGTACAAAATGGGAAACTGCTGGCTTTTATATCAGGAGTACGCCGATCAAGGATACACGCAGTCCAAGACTCATGCTATTGATGCAGAAAGAAGCGTAATGCACACATATTGGACACAAAAAGGAAGGCTATTTATCTATGACCTTCTTAAAAACAAGAAAGGTATATTGCCTGTAATCGAACGTGAACAAAAAAGCGCATAGGCAGGGGGTAATACCATGAGTATCAGCAAGTTTAACGCAGAAGGATATTACGACCCCACACCTTATGAAGCACTGCTTAGGATTGAGCGGGAAGCCAGGAAAGCGCCTTACAGACCGATGGTATTTATCTGCAGCCCATATGCTGGTGATATAGAACGTAATATCCGTAAGGCTCAGGGGTACTGCCGCTTTGCAGTGAGCAGGAATTGCATACCTATTGCTCCGCACCTCTTGTTTCCGCAGTTTATGGACGACGATGATGAACAAATGCGAAATCTGGGCTTGTACTTTGGCATGGTATTGATGTCAAAGTGCTCAGAAGTGTGGGTATTTGGCAGAAAAATTACTAAAGGGATGTCCATTGAGATTGAAAAGGCAAAGCAGCGCAGCATTCCGATCCGGTATTTTAATGAACGATGCGAGGAGGTGCAGTGTAAGTGAGCATCTCATTCCCTAAAGAATTAGCAAACCGGAAGCAATGGATCTGCTGGCGTCTGGAACCAAACACAAAGGACGGAAGAGACAGTAAAATCCCTTACAATCCCTTAACCGGTAGAAAAGCCTCAAGCACTAACCCAAACGACTGGTCGACCCTTGACGATGCGATTGCGGCAAAAGAACAATATCTCTATACCGGATTAGGTTTTGTATTCGCAAAAAGCGGAGGTTTAGTAGGGATAGACATAGATCACTGCCGCGACAAAAACACTGGGGAATTAAGCGATACCGCCAAGGATATCCTTGAGCGGTTTCCGTCCTATACGGAAATCAGCCCTTCAGGAACTGGGCTTCATATTTTCTATAAAGGGGAGATGCCCGCCAAGGGCAATAAAAACACTAAAACCGGCGTTGAAATGTATGCCCACAGCAGATACTTCACAATGACTGGCGAACGACTGCCAGGGACTCCTGATTACATTGCTGAAGATAACGGGGCACTGGCCTGGATACATGAGAATTATATCAAAAGTAAAAAACGGAGAGGAAAAAGCAAGAAAGACAGTAAGGTGGTTAAGCTAGAGCCGCTTACAGATGAAGAAATTCTGGAGAAAGCCCGTACAGCCGAAAACCATAAGGAATTTGATCTGCTATGGGAAGGAAAATGGCAGGAAGCAGGGTATCCGAGCCAGTCCGAAGCCGACATTGCTCTTTGCTGTATGCTGGCTTTTTGGTCAGGCAAAAACAAAGAGCAGATGGACAGGCTGTTTAGAAATTCCGGGTTATTCCGGGAAAAGTGGGATACGGTACATCATGCAAGTGGAGCAACATATGGGCAGGAGACACTGGATAAGGCCATTGAAGTTACAGAGAACGTATACAGCCGCGAAAGCGAGTCAGTTATCTTTGAACATGAGGGCAGGTATTACCGCACCAGAGGCGAAAGTGTGTATCCTATAACAAATTTTATCATTCAACCGGTGGAGATGATTGTATCGGAAGATGAAACGCAGATGACTGCTGACCTTATTACAATTCGTGATGAAATATACCGCCAGACATTTATGACTACCGACTTCAATAACATCCAAAAATTTAAAAATATCTTGAACCGCCGGACAATATCCTTGGCTATTTTGGCTCAGAAGGAGATTTGGAACTGCTGAAAGGTTATATATCTGAAATGGAGTGGGTAAGGAAAACAGGGGTCAAGGCTCTTGGGATTTATGAGCATGGCGGGCGGATGGTATATGTTTCAACGGATGGTGCCATTGAAGCAGGAGGCAACATTGTTGAAGATATCGTGCAGCTTGATAAGTATAAAAGCATAACAACCGATATCCTAACCTTTGAGCCATTGACAAAGAAACAGCTTATTATGCTTGGTGAATGGCTCCTCAGCTATAACGAGCCCATAAAAACGGTATCAGTAATGGCCTGGGTGGCCGGGTGCTTTATCAAACCGCATCTAAAAAAATCAGGTATCAAGTTTCCTCATTTATTGCTTGTCGGAGAACAAGGCAGCGGAAAAAGTAATACATTGGAGCGGGTTATTCTGCCGGTATTTTCGTGCAGCAAAATCCGCGCGGCTACGCAGGTTACTGCATTTACGCTGATGAAGGAATCTGCATCATCGAATCTGATACCACAGTTGATGGATGAGTTTAAGCCTTCAAAGATAGATAAGTTAAGGCTAAATGCCTTATACAACCATCTTCGAGATGCATATGACGGCCATGAAGGTGTCCGCGGTAGGGCGGATCAAAGTGCTGTTACTTATGAACTGTTGGCACCTATTATTGTAGCTGGTGAGGAATCGCCGGATGAAGCGGCCATCAGAGAACGGAGCATAGAATTGCTATTCAGCAAGAAGGACTTAAAACCAGCCAGCCATAGACAAGCATTTTATAAGCTGTGTGCAAAAGCGGATCTGCTTGGCAGTTTCGGTCGAAGCCTGCTGGATATAGCACTCAGAGTATCGGTTGCTGAGGCAGAGAAGTGGTATGAGGAAGCAAAGTCAGAGATATCTGATGAGTTTCCATCTCGTATCGTCAATAATCTCGCCTGTTGCTATGCCGGATTGAGCCTAGTAAACAAACTATGTGAGTTCCTTAATGTTACATGGTCTGAAGTGTTTCCCATTAGCAAAGTGACATGTATTCGATATCTTCAAAACGGTGTGCAGGAGTACTTGCTGGATGGCGGCAGCAATAACAAGACCATTGTAGAACAGACCCTGGAAATCATGGCCCGGATGAAACTGGCTCCGAATCAAGACTACACTTTTGATAAAGATGGCAAGGTTATCGGGATTCGTTTCTGTGATGTATATGACTGCTATACCAAGTACAGACGCGATTATGCAATCACAGGTGAATGTCTTCCATATAACCAGTTTCTGAAGCAATTGAGGCAAAGTGACTTTTTTATAGAGAGCAATAAAACGATGCGTTTCGGGAACGAAACTAAGAAAGCGTGGGCTCTTGATTTTTCGATATTGAAAGAGCGATGCGATGTTAGCGGCTTTGAGATCACAGATATTGAGCCTCTTTAACCTCAAAAAAGGTAACATGGTAACAAAAAGGTAACACCCGAAACGCTGATGAATAGCCACTTGTTACCGATGTTACCTTTGTTACCTCAACTTTATATATACGCGCGAAAGTACCATTGCTTTTTTAAGACTAAAAAATATAAAAATAAAAATATTTGTGTATACACCTACCCCAAAAAGAGGTAACAAGGTAACAAAATCCTGAAAAGCGCTTGGGAAGCTGATTTATGAGATGCCTTATTTGGATGTTACGAGGTTATAAGAGGGAAAAAGGTAACATTTTTGGAGGATGAGCGGTTATGTCTGAAAGAAGTATTGTGACTAAAGTACTGCGGTACTTAAAGACAGTACCGGGGTGTTTCTGTTGGAAGGAACATGGTGGTATGTACGGGACAGCGGGGATACCAGACATTATTGCCTGTGTAAATGGGCGGTTTATAGCTTTTGAAGTAAAAACCCCATCGGGAAAGACAACAAAACTGCAGGAAGCAACTATAAGGAAAATCCTCAGTGCCGGAGGTGTGGCAGCGATTGTCCATTCGGTAGATGAGGTGAAGGCTATTTTGGAAAAGCATGGCCTTCTATAAAGAACGAAGACATAACGAACAAGGGAACAAGCACTGCAAAGCAACGAAAAAAAGCATACTGCTTCAAAGATCAAGGTTTTTTATCTTGATTTTTTGGAGGTGCGATATGCTGATTGCATGGCAGTATTTAGATAAAAAAGCGGCTGCTGTTGAAGCTTTGAAAGATTACAGCAGCATGCAGTACATTATTGAACACAGTGATGAGGATATATATGAAATTGAAACCCGTATGACAAGCCCTCATAGTGCAAAGATTACCGGAGTTCCGGGCAAACACAATCCCAAAAGCGGCGAAGAACGCCTTGCTGCTTGCCTTGACGAGATTGATGTGTTGAAAGAACGTTACAGACGGGCATTAGAATATATGGAGTGGTTCAAGCCTGCTTGGGAAGCCCTGTCGGAGGAAGAACAGTTTATACTGACAGAATTTTTTGTTAATGATGTGAGCAAGACAGAAGCTGTAGCAAACATCGGAGAGAAGCTGTTTCTTGAAAGAGCACAGGTGTACCGCAGGAAGGACAAGGCACTTAATCATCTGGCACTGCTTTTATACGGGAAGTAGTTTAAGATAACATTAGCAGCATGTTAAATAGGAAACCCACTTAGATAGAACGAACTACCTAAGTGGGTATTTTAATGGCCTACTGTATTGCGCTTAATATAAGCTCGTAGGATCTGTTATCTTTAGTATACTTATTTTAATATAAAAATCAATAAAATAAAAATGCACTAATTGATGCATAAATCTTGACAAAAGGCATATAATATAGTATCATTGTATCACCAAAGAGGTGATGCAATGAATCAGCACTATAATCAGAATTATACCTGGGAACAGATTGATGAGATTTTGGCAATGATACATGACTGTATTAGAGAGGGCAGATTCATTATATCAAAAAATGAGAATAGACAAGAAAACATAGATTTTATAAATGAATATAATCTAAACAGCAGAAGGCAAAAGGAGATTTTACTGAAAATAAAAACAGAAGATTTTTGCCATTCATTGCAAAATACGAAAGTAGGATTTGAACATGAGGTTTTATATGTATTTTGTCCCCAGGTTACGTTATTTAACTTTGATGGCATCGAGGAGTTAGTTGATATATATACGAAATTTAATCTAATTGATAGTGAAAGTGGAAAACGAGTGGTTGTTATATCGTTTCATAAGCGAAACAAGCCGATTGATTATCTTTTCAGATGATCAATCAGAAAATTAGAGAGTTTGAAAGGAGGCCGCCTTATGAATAGGAATAAGACATTTTGCGAGGAATGCAGAAGAGATGTCGAATACATGGTAGAAACAGCAACAATTAAGGGTAAACTTAAAGGCGAAGAATATGAGTATACTGGAAAGAAGGCTGTTTGTACGGAATGTGGGAGCGAAGTCTATGTAGCGGATATAGAGGACGAAAATCTAAAGGCTTTGTATGACACGTACCGTCAAAAAAACGGCATTATTTCGCTGGAGAAGATATTAGAAATACCTCAGAAATACAATATTGGCAAACGTCCGCTATCATTGCTTTTAGGTTGGGGAGAAATGACTTTTTCGAGATATTGTGAAGGTGATATGCCTACAAAACAGTATTCAGATATTCTTCAAAAGATTTATGATGATCCAGCGTATTATAAAGAATTACTGGAGAAAAATAAGGACAATTTAAAATCTCTGCAGGCATATGAAAAAAGTAAGCGGAAGGTACAGGAACTGCTTGGGGAAGAAAACAAAACGGGTTCAAAGCTGGACTCAATTATCCAATATCTGCTTTATAAATGCGAGGACATAACTCCTTTAGCTTTACAAAAGGCGCTATATTATGTCCAGGGTTTTTATTATGCTTTTGAAGGACGGTTTCTTTTTGAAGAAGACTGTGAGGCATGGGTTCATGGACCGGTTTACAGAGATATATATAACAGGTATTCATCTTATCGGTTTGACCCCATTGAGAGTGTTGAAGCTTTCGATGAATCAGTTTTTACAACTGCTGAAAAAGCGATATTGGATAGCGTTATTAAGAACTTCTGCTGTTATAGCGGAAAAACGCTAGAGAAGTTTACGCATCTGGAGAAACCATGGCGGCATACTAGAGACGGTTTGCCGGTGGATGCGCATTCTAATCGTGTAATACCCAAAGAGTTGATCGGGAAATATTTTGTAGCTGTAAAAGAAAAATTCAACATGCTTACTCCTGGAGATATAGAAGTATATTCGAAAGCTATCTTTGAACAAATAAACTGATATTTTTAGCTTCCTTTAAGGTGAGATTTTCATGAGATGAAAAACACAGGTATCCCATATATAATGATATCGTGAAAAAATAACATTAAAACGCATAAGCCCTTCGGGGCTTTTTTTATGCCATAAAACAGGAGTGAGGAAAGATGTACGATAATTGTTTTGGTAGTAACGGAAGGAATGGCTGCAATATCCTGACTGTACACAAGTGCTTGCAAGATAAATGTTCCTTCTATAAAAGCACCCAGGAGTTAGAGGAAGATAGAAAAAAGGCTTATCTTTTGCTTGCAGCTTTACCACCCGATATGCAGAGATATATTTCAGATAAGTATTATAACGGCAAGAAGCCATGGTCAAATAGCAAATGTGTTGTTCAATATTCCAGATGAGATTTTTATGAGATGAAATTCATTATAAATCCAAATATAATGGTATTGTGAAAAATTATAGATAAGCCTTCATGGGATGAACCTGTGAGGGCTTTTTTATACGCGTAAAGGAGGTGGCCAGATGCCAAGAAAACCAAAAAGGCCTTGCTCCTTTCCTGGCTGTCCTGAACTGACGGACGGAAGGTACTGTGACATGCATCAAAGGCAAATGGATGCTTATTACAACAAATACGAACGAGATCCCCAAACAAGAAAACGCTATGGCCGGAGATGGAAACGCATCAGGGACAGATATATCTCAGAGCATCCGCTTTGCGAGGAGTGCCAAAAGTACGGAAGGCTTACACCAGCCGAAGAGGTACATCATATTATCCCTTTATCCAAAGGCGGAACCAATGCAGACAATAACCTTATGAGCCTGTGCAAACAATGTCACTCATCGCTCACTGCTCGCGAAGGAGAACGATGGGCAAGACGGTAGGGGGGTCAAAATCTCTGGTGAAGTAGTTTTGTGCAACGGGCGGGGGGTCACGCGCGAAAAATCGCAGTTTCAAACGGGGTATATCCCCCGTTTATTTTTACATGAATCGAGGTGATGTGTATGGCAAAGGACGGTACCAACCGCGGCGGGGCACGTATCGGTGCAGGACAGAAGAAAAAACCTCTGGCGGATAAGATTTTGGAAGGAAACCCCGGCAGACGAAAGCTCATGGTAATGGAGTTTACGGATGCTGCGGAACTGGAAGGAGAGAGCATGCCGCCACCAAGGGATTATCTTGCTGCAAAGCAGAAGAACGGAAAAACAACACTGGCGGTGGAAATATACGAAAAAACATGGCAGTGGCTTAAGGAACGCAGGTGTGTTCACCTTATCCCTGCGCAGCTTATAGAGCAATATGCCCAGAGTGTGGCGCGGTGGATCCAGTGCGAGGAATGTATCACTGAATTTGGCTTTCTTGCTAAGCATCCGACAACTGGCAATGCCATCCCGTCACCTTATGTGGCTATGAGTCAAAGCTTTATGAAACAGGCCAATAACCTGTGGTATCAAATTTATCAAGTCGTGCGGGAAAACTGTGCTACCGAATACAAGGGGGCTACTCCTCACGATGATGTTATGGAAAAACTACTGACAGCCAGGAGGGGTGGCTGATGCATAAAACAAATTCAATCTTTCTTAGGGAACTAAGAAAATATAAAGACCATTTAACGAAGCAGCAGTTTAAGACTCTGCGGGGACAAGTAATAAACGGAGATTGTGAGGGCGCAAAAAAGGGTCTTAAGAAAATATTGAACAGGAGAATGCAGCATGAACATACAAAAAATATCTGTTGAAAAACTTAATCCAGCAGCATACAACCCGCGCAAGGATTTAAAACCCGGCGATAAGGAATATGAAAAGCTAAAACGGTCAATAGAGGAATTTGGCTATGTGGAGCCTGTTATCTGGAACCAAAAAACAGGTAATGTGGTAGGCGGGCATCAACGCTTAAAGGTCTTGCTGGACTTGGGACAGACAGAGATAGATTGCGTCGTTGTAGATCTTGACCTGCAGAGAGAAAAAGCGCTTAATCTTGCTCTTAATAAGATTCAGGGAGAGTGGGACGAGAATAAACTGGCAGAACTGATGGCTGAGCTTGACGCAGGTGCATTTGATGTTTCGCTTACAGGGTTTGACGCTTCTGAAATAGACGAACTGCTCAACCGCTGGTACTCCAAGGAAGCGGTGCAGGACAGCTTTGACATAGACAAGGCGCATGATGAAATTATTCAGCGCGAGCCTGTAACGAAGCGGGGCGATATCTGGCTTCTCGGGAATCATCGCTTGATGTGCGGCGACTCTACTAAGGATGAGGATTTTGAGAAGTTGATGGAAGGGTGTCACGCACAGATGGCAGTGACTTCCCCTCCATATGGGGTAGGCAAAGAATATGAAAAGGCAGGGATTGAACCATGGTTCGAGACAGTACGCCCAGTGATTAGAAACCTGTGCAGGTATGCAGATATTGTCTGCTGGAACTTAGGTGATCTCTATGCCACCGGCTCTCAGTTTATTGAACCCACCAGTGTTTACAGTGTGAACATGTTTTTGGAAAACGGTTACCGCCCTATCTGGATCCGCATTTGGAAGAAGCAAGGGCAAAATTTCGGCGTAGGACCCTATCATCTTGTTTCAAACAAGCCGGTTCAGCAGTATGAGTATATTTCAGCCTTCAGCAATAAAGGAGAAGTTGAGGAATATAACGATCAGGAATATGTATGGCTTTCAGCCTTTGCGGGACACAGTTATAAATTTGTGAAACGGCTTACAAAGGAAGAACGCAAGAAATGGGGTTATGCTGGGATATGGGAGATGACCACTGTACGGGCAAACAAGGAGCATCCTGCAATGTTCCCTGTGGAGCTTCCATGGCGGTGCATCAAAATGCACAGCGACAAAGGCGGTATTGTGCTTGAGCCGTTCTCTGGTAGTGGAACTACTATAATTGCGGCTGAACAGACCGAGCGTAAATGCTACGCAATGGAGTTATCCCCTGTTTACTGTGATTTAGCTGTTAAGCGCTGGGAGGAATTCACCGGTGAAAAAGCCATCAAACTGGAGGGTTAAGATTTATGGATATACTGAAAATACCAACAGAAAAACTAAAACCATCTAAATATAATCCGCGGAAAGATTTAAAGCCTGGTGACCCTGAATATGAAAAATTACGTCGGTCTATTGAAGAGTTTGGATATGTAGAGCCGGTCATATGGAATAAACGCACCGGGAATATTGTCGGTGGTCATCAGCGATATAAGGTATTGACAGCTTTGGGGTATAAGGAGATCGACTGTGTTGTAGTTGATTTGGATGAACAGCGGGAAAAGGCGCTCAATGTCGCGCTGAATAAAATCAGTGGTGAGTTTGATATTCCGCTTTTGACCGATCTGCTTATGGATTTAAATGAAGATGGTTTTGACGTTTCTCTTACCGGGTTTGATGCTGCGGAAATCGACGAGTTGTTCCGTGATAAAACAACCGCTAATGTCAAAGAGGATAATTTCGATACAGAAAAGGCAATTGCAGAGATTAAAACTCCGGTTACCAAAAAGGACGACATATGGGTACTTGGCAGCCACCGTCTGATGTGCGGTGATAGCACCATGCTTTCAGATGTGCAAAAGCTGATGAACGGACAAAAGGCGAGATTTGTTTTCACCGACCCACCCTGGAATGTTGATTACGGTTCAGATACCAGGCATCCAAGCTGGAAGCCAAGGCAAATTCTAAATGACAAGATGAGCACCGAAGAATTCGGCGCTTTTTTATTGCGCGCTTTTAAATGCATGAAAGAGGTTTCTGAAGCCGGATGCATGACCTATGTGGTAATGAGTGCTCAGGAATGGGGCAGTTTGATGAACGTCATGCGTGAGGTAGGGTATCACTGGTCGAGCACAATTATATGGAAAAAAGACAGCTTGGTACTATCAAGAAAGGACTATCATACCCAGTACGAGCCGATCTGGTATGGTTGGCTTGAAGGAACACGCCTTTGCCCGCTTAAAGACCGTAAACAGTCAGATGTTTGGGAGATACCCCGTCCTAAAGTATCGGAGGAGCACCCCACCATGAAGCCGGTTTCGCTTGTAGCAAAAGCAATGCTCAACAGTTCCCATACTGGAGATTTAGCCCTTGACCTGTTCGGTGGTTCTGGTACGACAATGATTGCGGCGCAGCAGACCGGGCGGGTTTGTTTTATGATGGAGCTTGACCCGAAATACTGCGATGTGATTGTAAAGCGCTATGTTTCACAATTTGGAGCAGATTCAGTATTCTTGCTGACAGGTAGCGAAAAAATTCCTTACGCAGAAACACAGATTGCTTAAAAATGTCCTTGCTTTCCCCTCAAAACAGAGCGTAAATGTACCCCACCAAAAAGGAAAGGTGGGATTTTTTATGGGAATCAGAAATGGTTTAGCTTATTTGAGGGGAGGTGTATGGCATGAGCAATAACAGCTTTCGCTTTTCACAGAAGGTTGTCGGTCAGGAGAGAAAAGCCATTGCCACAGTCATAGCTGAAGCCCTTGAAGGCCAGGTGCGCTATACTGGGGCACCGGGGTTTATGTATGAGGTTAACGACGAGAAATCCGCTGGTAGCTGGACGGTTGACAGGGACAGTGTGGTTCACTCGCCGAAAATCAGTCTTAATGAAATCAAAAACATCCGTCCCGTTATTGATGCGCTGAATATGGCGGGCTTATCAGCAGAGGGAACCATGACAATTACTCTTTTTTTGGAGGGCTTTAGCGCGATTAGCCTTGAAAACCTAAATAATATGCTGGCCAGCAAAGAGACATTGATAAAGAAGGCGATGTCGATTGAGGAGGAACTTGTAGTCTTAGCTGAAAATGATGAGATTTCCTTCCCTTTCTGGAACGCGACTTTAAATGCTGATGAAGTGCAGACCTATATAACGCTGGCAAAGCAGATGGCAGAACAGGCAAAATTACAGAAGCGAGTACTACGAAAAGAAAAACCAACAGATAATGAAAAATATGCTTTTCGCTGTTTCATGCTTAGGTTGGGGTTTATAGGTGATAACTTCAAAACTGAACGCAAGGTGTTACTTTCAAGGCTGTCCGGTAACGGGGCGTATCGGAAAGGCAGAGCAAAGGCGGTGGATGAAAATGAATGATTTTCATAGCACCGCCTTCTTTGTCAAGCATCCGTTTAGGATTGAGGATCTAAAAGTGCCGCATCGGTATGAGACGAGGAAACGATTTGCAGTTGTAAAAACCATCGAGCTTTCAAAGATTGACTATGACAACTTCGTTGCCGACCTATGCGTTGACCGCACATTTATTGAGGAAAACAAAGGGTTTTGTCACGTTAATGAGGATGGAGTGTGGCTTTGCTTGCTGGTTAAGCAGCGGGGACGGTCTGATGGAGTGTTGGTAATGCCGGATGGTAGAGATTATCCAAAGTATGCCGCATATTATCCTGGAGAGGAGGACGAGCTATGAGTGTAAGAGGCTTTCCTTCAAAAGAAACAGTCCTTCGCCTTAAAGAGCAGTATCCGCCGGGAACACGCGTTGAGCTTATCTGCATGGATGATCCGTACTCTAAGCTGAAACCAGGAGACCAAGGTACAGTCTCTTTTGTAGATGATATCGGAACCATTCACATCAACTGGGACAGCGGTTCTTCTCTGGGTGCAGCTTATGGTGTAGATATGATCAGAAAGCTGTAAATGTACACAAATTAAGATGCGAAAAATCTTCCAAAATCCAGCGGAAACTCATGCAGAATTGCCTTGCTATCCTGTGTTTTCAATGGCCTAATGTACACTGCCAAAGGGCAAAAAACACAGAGAAAGCGAGGAGAAAGCGCAATGCTTACAACGAGATTTGGAATCGAGGTAGAATTGACGGGGATTACAAGAAAACAGGCGGCAAAAACTGCAGCAGCTTTTCTTGGAGGAAGGATTGAATCCAGTGGAGATTATTACGATACCCAAAAGGTTATAGCACCGGATGGACGGATATGGAAATTCATGAGCGACGGGCATCCGGACTCAGAAAAAGGAAAGCGGCCGGATTGTAGCGGCAGGCCGGGAATATAGTGTCGAGTTGGTAAGTCCGATACTGACATACCGCGAAGATATTGAAACCCTGCAGGAGTTGATAAGGGGGCTTCGCAAGACTGGAGGTTTTGCAAACACAAGCTGTGGAATTCATATCCATATAGACGGGGCAAACCACACGCCGCGAAGCATTCGTAATTTTATCAACATTATCGCCAGTAAGAATGACCTTTTCTATAAGGCATTGCAGATTGCACCGGACAGGATGCGGTTTTGCAAAAAGATGGATGCAGCACTGGTTGAGAAGATGAACCGGCGCAAGCCCAAAACCATGGCGGCGATTGAAAGTATATGGTACGAAGGTTACAGCGAAAGCCGAAGCACCCATTACCACAATAGCAGGTACCATTTTTTGAACCTGCACAGCTTTTTTAATGGCAATGGGACAATTGAGCTTCGAGGCTTTAACAGCGAACTTCATGCGGGAAAAATTAGAAGCTACATAGTGCTTGCCCTTGCGTTAAACCATCAGGCGTTAACGCAAAAATGCGCTTCCAGCAAGAAACCACAGGTTGAAAATGAGAAGTTTGCCATGCGGACATATCTCAACCGCATAGGACTTATTGGTGATGAGTTCAAAAACTGCCGGGAGCATCTTTGCAAACACCTTGATGTAACGCAGCATGGCGGTTTCGGGCAGCATAGATAGACAAGCGCAGGGGTAGATCTCCGCCTCTGCCTTGGTAAATACAAGGGGGCTGTTGATTATATGAGTGTATTTTCCCGTTTGTTCAAAGCAAGGGACAAGCCGAAAAACAGCCTGTTCGGTAATGCATATAGCTTTTTCTTCGGCGGCACATCCAGCGGAAAGGCTGTCAATGAGCGGACTGCTATGCAGACAACTGCAGTGTATGCCTGTGTAAGGATACTTGCAGAAGCCATCGCCGGGCTTCCGCTTCATGTGTACCGCTATAAAGAAGACGGTGGCAAAGAAAAAGCGTTGACCCACCCGCTCTATTATTTACTCCATGACGAACCAAACCCTGAGATGACTTCATTCGTGTTCCGAGAAACACTGATGAGTCATCTTCTTTTATGGGGAAATGCTTACGCTCAAATTATTAGGGATGGTTCCGGACGAGTGCTGGCGCTTTATCCACTTTTGCCAAACAAAATGACGGTAGACAGGGCTCCAAACGGAGAACTGTTTTACACTTATCGGCGCGACAGTGATGAAAGCAGGGTAAATCCGAAGGCAGGCCTTATATACCTGCAAAGTGACGAGGTGCTTCACATCCCAGGACTCGGTTTTGACGGTCTTGTAGGATACTCCCCTATTGCTATGGCCAAGAACGCCATAGGCATGGCTATTGCCTGTGAGGAGTATGGTGCATCCTTTTTTGCCAACGGAGCAAATCCGGGTGGCGTTCTGGAACATCCCGGCGTATTAAAGGATCCGGCAAAGGTGCGGGAAAGCTGGAACGCTGTTTATCAAGGAAGTGCCAATGCTCATCGCATTGCAGTTCTGGAAGAGGGAATGAAGTTTCAACCAATCGGCATTCCACCCGAACAGGCACAGTTTTTAGAGACAAGAAAGTTTCAGATAAATGAAATTGCCCGGATATTCCGAGTACCTCCCCATATGGTTGGAGATCTTGAAAAGTCAAGCTTTTCAAACATCGAACAGCAATCTCTGGAATTCGTTAAATACACGCTTGACCCGTGGGTGGTGCGTTGGGAACAGGCTCTCCAAAAAGCGCTGCTTTTACCATCAGAGAAGCGGGCATACTTTGTCAAATTCAATGTAGATGGCCTTCTGCGCGGTGATTATGCAAGCCGCATGAATGGTTATGCTGTAGCTCGCCAGAACGGCTGGATGAGCGCAAATGATATCCGCGAGCTTGAGGACATGAACCGGATCCCGGCGGAGTTGGGCGGAGATCTGTATCTTGTTAACGGTAACATGAACAGGCTTGCCGATGCAGGTGCATTTGCAGGCAAAAACAATGCTGAAACGGAGGGATCAAAAGTTGAACAAATCACAAAAACAAAAACCGGTTCGCCGCTTCTGGAACTGGATACAAAACGATGATGGCAGCCGGACATTATATATTGACGGCCCAATAGCTGAAGAAAGCTGGCTGGGAGACGAAGTAACTCCCAAGCAGTTCAAATCAGAGCTGTTGTCCGGAGAGGGTGATATAACGATCTGGATCAACAGCCCTGGCGGAGATATATTTGCAGCTAATCAAATTTACAACATGCTTATGGATTACAAAGGCAAAGTGACGGTAAAGATTGACGGTATTGCAGCCAGCGCCGCTTCGGTCATAGCTATGGCCGGAGGTGACGTCTTTATGTCACCAGTCAGCATGATGATGATTCACAACCCTATGACAATAGCCATCGGTGATACAGAAGAAATGGAGAAAGCTATCGCAATGCTGGAAGAAATAAAGGAATCCATAATCAATGCTTATGAGCTTAAAACTGGACTTTCTCGAGCAAAAATATCGCACCTTATGGATGCCGAAAGCTGGTTTAATGCAAGAAAAGCGGTGGAACTTGGCTTTGCCGATGGCATCTTGTTTATGGAAAATGAATCATTTCCATCTGAATTTGAAGTATCAGGAGGAATGATCTTCAGTAGGCAGGCAGTAACAAATTCCATCCTGCAAAAGCTTAAACCCAAAGAAAAACCAAAAGAAAAACCAAAAGGAACACCAATTGAGTCGCTTGAAAAGCGGCTTTTTTTATTAAAACCGTAAGGAGGATTTGATTATGAGCAAAATACTGGAACTGCGTGAAAAACGCGCGAAAGTATGGGAAGCTGCTAAAGCTTTCCTCGACAGCAAACGCGGGAACGACGGACTGCTTTCACCGGAGGATACCGCGACTTATGAAAAAATGGAAGCCGAAGTTATTGCGCTGGGCAAAGCAATAGAGCGTCTTGAGCGTCAGGCTGCCATAGATTTGGAACTGTCAAAACCGTTGAATATTCCTATTACAGACAAACCCACTTCCATATCTGGCAACAATGAAAAAACCGGACGTGCCAGCGATGAGTACAGGCAGTCTTTCTGGAATATGATGCGCGGCAGGCGCAAATATGACGTACACAACGCGCTGCAGATTGGAGAAGACACCGAAGGTGGATATCTTGTTCCCGACGACTTTGAGCGTACTCTTGTGGAAGCACTGGAGGAGGAGAATATCTTTAGGCAGATTGCCAATGTTATTACCACGTCCAGCGGTGACAAGAAAATTCCTGTGGTGGCAAGCAAGGGTACTGCATCCTGGGTGGATGAGGAAGGCCAGATTCCCGAAAGCGATGACTCCTTTGCACAGGTATCCATCGGCGCATATAAGCTGGCTACTATGATCAAGGTGTCAGAGGAATTGTTAAACGACAGTATATTTAACCTTGAACAGTATATAGCCAAAGAATTCGCCCGCCGAATCGGAGCAAAAGAGGAGGAAGCATTTTTTATCGGTGACGGATCTGGCAAGCCAACCGGTATCTTGGCAGATAACGGCGGTGGCGAGATAGGAGTAACTGCGGCGAGCGCAACAGCCATTACCCTTGACGAGATCATGGACTTGTTCTACAGCCTAAAGTCTCCGTACCGCAGGAACGCTGTATTCATTATGAATGATTCGACAATTAAAGCTATAAGGAAGCTCAAAGACAACAACGGTCAGTATCTCTGGCAGCCTTCTGTAACTGCTGGAACACCGGATACTATCATCAATCGTCCAGTTAAAACTTCTGCATTTATGCCTGCCATTGCCGCTGGAGCAAAAACGATTGTATTCGGCGATTTTTCTTATTACTGGGTGGCAGACCGTCAGGGCAGGGTTTTTAAGCGGCTTAATGAGTTGTATGCTGCGACCGGACAAGTTGGATTCATGGCAACCCAGCGTGTAGATGGCAAGCTGGTACTGTCTGAAGCAGTCAAGATACTGCAGCAGAAATCAGCTTAATGAAAACGGAGGTGCTGCGGCATGGAACTTTTGGAGAAGGTTAAAGCAAACCTCATATTGCAGCACAGCGAAGATGACGCACTTTTACAAGAGTATATCAAAGCCGCAGTGGCCTATGCGGAAAGTTACCAGAAAAAGCCGGAAGGATATTATGCCGAAAACCCCATGCCGCCTACTACTGAGCAGGCTGTCATTATGCTGTCGAGCCATTTTTATGAAAGCAGGGATGGCTCGACTGCTGGCTTTTTTGGGGATAGTGTGCAGGCAGGACAGCAGGTATGGAATACAGTTAATCTATTGCTGCGGCTTGACCGGGATTGGAAGGTGTAAATATGGGCCTTGGGAAAATGAAAACTTTCGTGGACATTATCTCAGTCAAGCCGGTTAAGGATAGTGAGGGTTTTACTGAAAAAGGTGATGTCATTCTTGCTTCGGTAAGGGCATACAAGGAAGACAGGCATGGCAGTGAAAAATGGGCAAACAGGGCGGCGTTTTCGCAGGCGTCTGCCCTGTTCCGCTTCCGTAAGATACCTAACCTGGAAGTTACCACAGATCTTGTACTCGTTTGCAGCGATGGCAGGTACAACATTATCAGTGTAGAGGATGTGAAGGGACGCGGAATGTATGTTGAGGTGCTTGCGGAAAAGGTGAAATCAAGCAAAGCATAAAAGGAGGGGCTGCAACGTGGCTAAGGTGGAAGTTAAAATGCCGGAAGAGTTCTTGCTCAAGTTATCCAGACTTGGAGAAAGAACAGACGAAATCATACCTAAGGTGCTGGAAGCAGGCGGGGAAGTGGTTCTTTCAAAAGTGAAGTCCAATCTTCAGTCAGTTATCGGGAGCGGCACTAAATATCCGTCCAGAGCAACCGGTGAATTGGTAAATGCTTTGGGATTATCTCCTGCCAAACAGGACAGGGATGGAAACCACAACATAAAAATCGGCTTTACTGAACCAAGGAAGGATGGGGAAAGTAATGCGAAGATTGCTAATATTATTGAGTACGGCAAGTCCGGGCAGCCTCCAAGGCCCTTTTTGAAACCGGCAAAATCAGCTACAAGGAAGTCCTGCATCGAAGCAATGAAGTCAAGACTGGAACAGGAGCTGGGTCGTATATGAGCATATTGTCAGAATTAAACTCGTTATTGGATGGTTTGGGTATCCCCATTGAAACCGGGGTATTTAGCGGTGTACCGCCAGATGAGTACCTTGTCATTACTCCGATGACAGATACATTTGAAGTTTTTGCAGACAACCGGCCTCAGGTAGAAACCCAGGAGGTAAGGTTGTCTTTATTTATAAAGGGAAACTACACTGCCCGTAAAAACGAAATAGTGAACACATTGCTTCAAGCAGGCTTTACCATTACCGACAGGCGGTATATAGGCCATGAGGACGATACCGGCTATCACCACTATGCCATTGATGTGGCAAAAGAGTATGAAGTAAAGGAGGAATGAAAAACATGGCCACAATCGGACTGGACAGGTTATATTATGCCAAAATAACTGAGAATGAAAACGGAGAAGAGACATACGCCACGCCTGTTCCGCTGGCTAAGGCTATTACGGCAGAGCTTTCTGTGGAGCTGGCAGAGGCGACACTTTATGCCGATGACGGGGCGGCAGAAGTGGTCAAGGAATTTCAAAGCGGCACCCTGACTCTTGGTGTTGCAGATATCGGAGTAGACGCTGCTGAGGTTTTGACGGGAGCCACTCTTGATGACAATAAGGTGCTGATTTCTGCCAGTGAGGATGGAGGCGCACCTGTGGCAATCGGCTTTAGAGCCAAGAAAGCTAACGGCAAGTACAGGTATTTTTGGCTTTACAGGGTTAAATTCGGAATCCCGGCTACAAATCTCCAAACGAAAGGTGATAGCATTACCTTTTCGACACCCACCATTGAAGGGACAGTCATGAGACGTAACAAACCAGATGGCCAGGGAAAGCACCCTTGGAAGGCAGAGGTCAGCGAAGACGATCCCGGTGTATCGCCTGAAACTATTACCGGCTGGTATACGGAAGTTTATGAGCCGGTATTTGCTGTGGGAGGAGGCAGTGAATGATGCAGGATAATGACAGAAGCGCGATTATCAAAATCGGCGATGAAGAATATCAGCTTATTCTAACCACTAAAGCGACAAAGGAGATTGCAAAAAGGTACGGCGGTCTTGAAAACCTCGGCACGAAACTGATGAAAACCGAGAACTTCGAGATGGCTCTTGACGAAGTGGTATGGCTGATTACACTGCTGGCTAACCAGAGCATTTTGATACACAACCTCAAAAATCAGGATAAGCGTGAACTCCTGACTGAAGAGACAGTGGAACTTCTCACATCTCCCTTGGAACTGGCAGCATATAAAGACGCTATCATGGAAGCAATGTTCAAGGGTACCAAAAGAAACGTTGAAAGTGAGGATGACTTAAAAAACACACCGGCCGAGTGAGCGATGAGGAATTGTTCACTCGGCTTTTATATTACGGCACTGTTCAGCTTAATCGTTCAGAGGAAGAAGTATGGCTCATGCCTGTTGGATACCTGCTTGATTTATGGGAGTGCCATAAGCAATTTTTAGGTATTTCCAAACCGAAGCGAGAGCTGACAATTGATGATGTGATACCTTATGGAATATAAGCAGCAAAAAAGCAGGGTGGCTGTAATCCCTGCTTTAAAAAGCTGCTTTTATTCCATTTGCAAAAACTCTGCCGCTGTTACGATCTTTGGGTTTGTTATGCCGGATTCAAGGAAATCTCTGTCTCCGGTTACAAGCACGTCAGCTTTTGCCGCAATGGCCGCCCTGAGTATTGGCCTGTCGGATGCGTCCCGGACAAGCACCTCATCCGACACGTCTACTGCGGGAGTTGGAACAACTTCAAGAACAGTAAGCGCAATCGCCAAAAAGCGTTCAAGCGCCTGGATCTTATGGGGGAATTTCCGGTTGTATACCCGGCGAAGCTCATCGATGTTTTGATCGCAAACCATACCGTGGTTAGGGTGTGTTACAGCTTTAATGTACGCCTGATAAGGCGTTCCTTCGCTGCTCAAAGAAGCGGAGATCAGGATATTGGTGTCAATTAACACTCTCATAGCCCTTCAATCTCCGCGCGGACGTCCTTCACCAGATCCATAACATCGTCATCATTGCGGATCCCGGCTTTTTCCGCTTCGCCCTCCATTTCCTTTTGCAGCATTTTCATGGCGTAGACAGCGGAATTCATAAGGATAACCCGGTCTTCCTCGCAAATGAGGGTGACGCGGTCTCCAGTGGAAAGGCGAAGTTTGGAGCGGATATCTTTTGGCAGCGTGATCTGGCCTTTTGCCATTACCTTTGCATTATCAACTATGGGAACGTTCATGCTGAATCCTCCTTTTTTGGATTTGAAAAGCAGGAAATTCCCTACTTTCCCTACTATTAGTATATGCCAAACCGCATTGAAATACAATAGACTTTTATAATTTTTACTCGAAGGGAGGCGGTCATGTGGCAGACAATTTTGGCTTGAAGATCGGGATTGAAGGCGAAAAGGAATTTAAAAACGCCATTCGTGAGATCAATCAAAGTTTTAAGGTACTGGGTAGCGAAATGAACCTGGTCGTATCTCAGTTCGACAAGCAGGATAAGTCAGTTGAAGCTGTTACTGCAAGAAACAAGGTGCTTAACAAAGAGATCGAATTGCAGAAAGAAAAAATAGCTACTTTGGAGAAAGCCCTTGCCAATGCCGCCTCATCTTTCGGAGAAACCGACAGACGTACTCAGTCGTGGCAAATACAGCTTAATAATGCAAAAGCCGAACTGAACAAAATGGAGCGCGAGCTCGAACAGTCTGCTGAAAGTGCAGACGAGCTTGGGGACGAATTGAAGGAAAGTGGAGACAATGCCGAAAAATCCAGCTCGAAATTTGAGAAGCTGGGCAGCGTTCTTAAAGGTGTTGGCGCGGCTATGGGTGCTGCAGCGGCCGCAGCGGGCGCGGCTGCCATCAAGCTGGAAAAAGAGGTCGTGGAGCAGTTTGGTGAGCTTGAGCAGAACCTTGGCGGTTCTGAAGCTGTGTTTGGAGAATATGCTGCACGTATCCAAAAAACGGGAGAAGAAGCCTACAAGAATCTGGGCTTGTCCCAATCCGAGTACCTTGCCACCGCCAACAAAATGGGCGCACTGTTTCAGGGTGCTGGTGTCGATCAGCAAAAAAGTCTGGAACTTACTGAGAAGGCCATGCAACGGGCGGCAGATATGGCTTCGGTTATGGGCATTGACATGCAGACTGCCATGGAATCCATCGCTGGCGCAGCCAAGGGTAACTTCACCATGATGGATAATCTGGGTGTCGCCATGAACGCCACTACCATCGAAGCTTATGCTCTTGCAAAAGGACTGGACTTTGCATGGAATAGCGCAACCAATGCCGAAAAGGCCGAGATTGCCATGCAGATGTTTTTAGAAAAAACCGAACAGTATGCTGGCAACTTCGCAAGAGAGTCTACCCAGACCATCAGCGGTTCCATTGGTCTTTTACAAGCCTCTCTAAGTTCGTTTATAGCAGGACTTGGCAATGCGAACGCTGATATGACGAACCTAACACAAAATCTTGTGGATGCCTTTCAGGCTGTAGTTAAAAATATCGTACCGGTTTTGGAAAATATAGTGGCCGCTCTGCCGGAGGCAACCGGTGCGATTATCTCAGCAGTCAAAGATCTGCTTCCCGTGCTGTTGCAAACTGTAACTGAATTGTTCTCTCAGGTGCTTCAAACTCTCTTGAGCCTGCTGCCGGAGCTGATTCCAGCAGCAGTAGATGCGGTCATGACCATTGTCGGAGCACTCATTGATAACCTGCCTTTACTCATTGATGCAGCGGTGCAGCTAATCACAGCGTTGGTAATGGGGCTTGGAGAAGCATTACCGGAGCTAATTCCAGCAGCGGTTCAAGCAGTGATTACCATTGTGCAAGGGCTGCTGGATAATATGGACAAAATCCTTGAAGCTGTTTTACATTGATTCAGGGACTGGCGCAGGGACTTTTAAATGCATTGCCAGAACTAATTGAAGCACTGCCGAGGATAATTACAACAATCATTGACTTTGTGACGAACAATATGCCGAAGATCATAGAATTGGGAATTACGCTTATCGTACAGCTTGCTGCCGGGCTTGTGAAAGCCATTCCAGAACTAGTAAAGTCTTTACCTCAGATTGTTGCGGCTATTATAGAAGGTTTGGGCAAGGCGGTTGTTTCAGTGGTTGAGATTGGTAAGAACATTGTAAAAGGCATCTGGGAAGGTATTAAAAGCCTTGGTAGCTGGATTAAGGATAAGGTTTCCGGTTTCTTTTCCGGTATTGTTGATGGAGTAAAGAATTTTCTTGGAATCAGATCTCCGTCCACTGTTTTTGAAGGTATTGGCGGCAATATGGCACTGGGTATTGGTGAGGGATTTGACAAGGCTATGGCCAGAGTGGCAGACGATATGCAAAATGCAGTGCCGACAGATTTTAATATATCTCCTGATATTAGTGTAAGTGGAAGAGGTGGATTTAGCGATTTAGCTTCTGGGCCGCTTGTTGTGGTGCAGCAGATGATTGTTCGTGGTGAAGAAGACATACGTAGGATTTCACAGGAGTTATATAACCTGATGCAGACAGGTTCAAGGGCGCAGGGACGTTTTATAACAGCGTAATGGAGGGAAACATATGGGATTTATCTACAATGGAATATCGTCGCAAAGTATGAAAATACGAGCAAGACTTACCAAATGGCAGGTCTCCCCTGCCCTGCGCAATTCCTTTGAAACTGTGCCGGGCAAAGCAGGTATTGCAGATTTTGGCTGCGACATATCAGAACGAAACATAATAATTAGCTGTAGTGTGCTTCCCCAGCGCAGTTTTGCCGATCTTGTATCGGTTCTTGATAATGTTGCAGAATGGTTAAATCCGGAAAACGGGCTTAAGCAACTTGTTATAGATGATTTGCCCGACCGATATTTCATGGCTCGCTTATCAGAAGCGGTTGACTGTGAGCGGATATTGCGGACAGCGGGCAGCTTTGAACTTCGGTTTGTTTGTCCCGACCCGTATGTTTACGCGTTGGAAGATGAGATATTTGTTCTTTCTGAAACAGGTCTGCATGAGTTGGAGAGGGTTAAAGGAAATGCGGATTCCAATCCGGTTTATCTCTTGAAGGGTTTGATATCAACGTCCTCATCAAGCTATATTTCGCTTATTACAAACGGCGAGGAATTGCTAATTGTTGGCTCATTATCTGAAGGTGAAACTCTGATTGTCGACTCCGGCATGGTAACAGCTAAGGTTATTGATGAAACAGGCCGAACCTTGAGAAATGGTCTTCCCAGCCTGCAGGATCTGAATTTTCCAATTCTCAGGAAAGGTGTTAATCATATTGAGATTGCCGCAGAAAACGCGACCTTTACTGAGTTAAAAATACAGGCAAAAAGCAGATGGAGGTGATAACATGGCGATAAAATCAATCCTGACAAACCAAGAGGATTTTACCGGTGAGTTTCCTGTAACATCAAGGACGTCTGCTTTATGGCGATTTAATGAAAAAACACCAGACGAAAATCTTCAGCTTATAGACTCATCGGGACATGGCAGACATTTTACCATCTCCGGCTGGTCAGGGACATCGGCAAACCTTATTGCTGGAAGATTCGGAAGATACTTCAGGCAAAATATTGTTAATCCGACTTCTGAAAAGACCCATCTTATAGCAGAAAATGATGGGAGTTTCTTTAGCAATCTGGGCGAAAAGATTGTTGTAGGCGGTTGGATTAATCCTACCACCTATTCGGTCGGCCAGACATATATACCCATATTCAATACACGCCAAGGACCTGGTCAGCCAATTCTTTATGTTTCACTTTATCAAGGAAGACTTAGGCTGATGTTGTATAACTCCTCCGGCACACTAATCTACGACCAGAGTGAAACAGCTACCATTACCTTGAAAAACGGCGGCTGGTACTTTATTGCCTCCATCATTGAAGTAAACAACAAAAAGGTACAGAACATCATATGCGATCGCAGCGACGGGGCAACCTGGGTGTCGCCTGTGCGTTCCTTTTCGGGAGAGCTGAATCGGGAATGTATAGCAGACATTATTATGGGGATGCATGCAAATACCTACTACTATGCCGGAGGCTTCGACGACTGGTTTCTGGAAACGGACTCACAGCTTACAGCTGATGATTTGCTGTTATATTTTAAGTCGTCTTTACATGCAAACGGTGGGGATGCGTCTTCGGATGTAGATGCTTTGGCAGAGCCTGGCGCAGTCACCCTTAAAGCAACAGATGGCGAGTATCCTGCAAGTGGCGTACTTTATACAAGGGCGGTTCCATGTGCATTATCGGGCAGCGGTCGTGTAGCTGTCGTAAGCGAATATACTGCAGGTGTTACTTCAGTGTCTTTAGTAGAGACCAGCACAAGCGATGATCTTGAAGAATGGTCTGCATGGCAGGCTGTGGGAACCAGCGGTGAACTTCAATCGCCAAATCGGCAATATATAAGGTTCCGTGTTACCCTTACCAGCAGCGATCCGTTGAGGACGCCAAAACTTCTGGAAATACAGCTTCATGATATACCGAAAGCGCCCTATGAGAAATTAGGCTTTGCCCGTCCTGTGATTTTGGACAAAAACGGAGCATGGGAAGCTGTTCTTGAAAATGCCTTTGATATCATTGTCACTGGTGAGGTGAACGGCGCGGATACGCTGGAATTCAAGCTTCCGTTCCATGATCCAAAAAGAAGCACACTGGAAAATGAAAAACAAGTGCAAATCGTAAATGACATTTACCGGATCCGAACCTTAACGGACAATAAAAGCGAAGATGGGCGTGTTATTACGCAAGTATATGCTGAAGCGGTATTTTACGATCTGTCTTTCAGTGCGGAAAAAGAACCTAGAGAATTCAATGCAGATACTGCAGATGTTCCGATGCAATATGCACTTTTGGGTACAGGCTGGACAGTAGGAAATGTTACAGTCACTACGAAACGGACATGGCAGTGTACAGAAAAAAATGCCTTATCCATCCTTCGCGCCGTACAGAATATTTATGGCGGCGATCTGGTGTTTGACAGCGCCAACCGTCAGGTACACCTTTTGACTTTTAGTGGTACTGATAGCGGAGCGCTTTTTTCATATAGAAAGAATTTGAAAAGTATTCAGCGGGTAGTCGATACACGCGAATTAGTGACAAGGCTCTATGCTTATGGAAAGGACGGATTGACCTTCGCTTCAATTAATGGAGGTAAGGCATACGTGGAAGATTACACTTTTTCCAGTGAAGTGAGGGTGTCGACGCTTGATTGTTCGTCGTTTACGAATCCGTATCAGATGTTGGAATATGCAAAAATGCGGCTTGCAGAATATTCGAAGCCTCGCGTCTCTTATGTACTGTCTGCAATGGATTTATCTGCGCTAACCGGTTATGAGCACGAAGCATGGAAACTGGGTGATATTGTTACAGTGGACGATAAAGAACTAGGCCTTTTGGTAAAGACTCGTGTTGTGAGAAGGCAGTATAACTTGCAGGAGCCATGGAAAACAGTGATTGAGCTTTCAACTAAACTGCGGGAACTCGGCGATTCTTCAGCACAGTGGGACAAGGCAGCGGATGCGCTGTCCTCAGCAGAGTTGATAAACCGTCAGGAAATTAAAGATATGGTACCATTCAACCATCTGCGCAATTCCAGAGCGGATGATGGTTTTGCCTACTGGGTCAATTCCGGCTTTGAAGTGGATACTGAGAATGGTGTTTCGGGAACTGCTTCCTTCAAGGCTGTTGGTGTACCTGGTATGACAAAGAGTCTGTCACAGACGGTATACCCAGCAACACGCAAAAGTTATACATTTTCAGCGCAGATTGCTTCCGAAAACCTTGAAAAGGGCGAAAACGGCCAAGTTGGTGTTGAGATAGTCATTGAATACGAGGACGGTACAACAGAAACAAGATTTATAGACCTGATTTGAGGGTGATGATATGGCATATTTCAATCAGATTGCACACAGTATTTCTCCCAAAAGTATCAGCAGAGTCAAATCTATCACCATCAGGCTGTGCGTCACTGACTGCACCGGCACAGTGTACTTTACAGACTTATTGCTTCAGGGCGGTTCGGTTTCCACCGGATGGATCGGGCATGTATGCGAAATACAGTGGACATTAGACGGATAAATAGGAGCAGGAGGTATTAATATGGTATAATTTGTTTGATTTATATCTTTGAAAGGATGTGCCGAAGTTGGATAATAATAAAATTAAACAGTTTCCAATAACATATTCACAACGCCGAAAAAACTCCCTTGGACCATTGCATGTAGAATGTCAAATCTCTGGGAGGTATTTAAAGTTTTACAAAAACTCATCGATGTTACAAGGTGGCGAATTCATTACTCTGGATGTAATGGCGACGCCTACTGAAGATGGGAAAGCATCAAAAAAGATATGTCAAATGATTGTAACGAGAGAAGATTTAATAGAAGCTTTAAATAATATAACTCCTAAAGAATAAGGCATTGTAAAAAATTAATCCAGTTTTGTTATAAGAGATCGCATCAGCGGTCTTTTTTATTTTATCTGGAGTGTTGACGATGGCAAAAAACAGCTTTATCAGGTTCGCAGAAACGTTAATGATTAAGAAAGAAATGCGCGTGGTCAGTATCACAGTTCGTCTGATGATCACAGATTGTACCGGAACTATATATTTCACCGACCTGCAGCTTCAGGATGGAGATCAGTTGACGGGCTATACCGTCCACACGAGCAAAATGTTAACGAAAATGCAGGAAAACGGGCAGCCAGTTCCGCCCCGGCATTATAACGGTGTGGTGCGAACAGCGGAGACTGTAATTTTATTCAACCTGGGTAAAACTTCTGCTGGTCTTGACTGCTATATCTATCCTATACAGTATATGGCCGCAGGAAGTATTGAAATATCCCAAGGTATGGGCGCGCATAAGGTAAAGTTTCTTGACCCGGTTAATGCAGGCGATGAGCTGACACTCAAGGCTTCCACCCGCCAATGCCTAAAAAACGGAGTCAGACTCCTAAGGATGGGTTTTATCAATATTCTGCGGCATGGGACAGCAAACATACAGTGAAACTGGAAGAGAGAAAATCGGCGCGGGTGCTCTTTGAATTTCAGGAGATGCAGGAAGGCGGTGACCGGTTGTGAGGGATTTCTTAAAAGGCAAACGTTGCATGGTGTGGAGTTTTATGGGTAATGCCCGAATGTATGAAGCACTTAGAGACTACGGCGACCGCTTTGATACGGTAGGCATTTTTACTTTTGAGGTTGACGCAACAGGCACAATCACTGAAACCGGTACCAGCATCAGCAGCATGCTTCCGTATATTCAGAAATGGCCGCACATTAAGTGGCTGCTCACTATTATGAATCATGGAATAGCCAATATTTTTACTGCACTTCGCAACAACGAAAACGGTGCAAAGGATAAGTTTCTCACTGAAATCATCCGAATAATGAACAAGTATCCATGGTGCGCTGGGGTAGATATTGACCTGGAGCGCGGCGGCGGTTATGAAAACAAGGATGCGGCGAATGCACTATTTAGGGATATATACAATACAGTTAAGTCTTATGATGCAACAAAGCTTGTCAACATCTGCCTGCCTGGTATGACCGGCGTTCAAGGCTCGGTGGGCGGTGAAAACTGGTGTGTTTATGCCGATCTTAACGACTATTGCGATACCGCCGCCATCATGAGCTATGGCATGGCATGGGCGGGCTCTGCTCCCGGCCCAGTATCTCCTCGTGACTGGCTTGAGGGCATATATGATTATGCTGTTTCCGTTATGTCACCCGATAAGATATTCATGGGTTTGCCTGCTTATGGCTGGAACTGGAGGATTCATGATACACCTGAAAACCTTGGAATAACCTATCGAGGGGTGTCTAATACCTACTATGCGGCAAAATACTGGATGACTGGGGTTTACAATTTCACAGGCGATGCACCGCCCCAGCCGTTTATTCCAATTGTGGCTTACTGGGATGACTATAACAAAGTACCTTGGGCTCTTCCTCATGTATATGACTATATGGAAGGGTGGGATGCTATATCCTGGGAATATCCGCTGCTAAAAGGGGTTTATAACAGGCGAAGATATTTGACAAGCTATGGCAAGGAGCAGAAAGCGGAGTTCGGAACCATTTATATTGACAGGAACGGAGTTCCGGATGAATACGAAGGAAATGTCATTATTACTGATGAGATGGCCTCACTTGGAGATGACCAGGCGTCAGCAGAGTACCGTTTTGAGATAAGAGAAGCGGGATATTACGATATTGCAGTACAGCTTTGCTTTCCTTACTGGGACAAAAATGCGATTATCGTTTCCCTTGATGGTGAATCAAAGACTTTCAGCGAGAACCGTTTATGGTGGCCATACTGGAGAAGGCTTTGCTGGTTGACACTTGCAAAAGGTGTATTTCTCCAAGAGGGAACGCATGCTGTCAGCATAAGCGGTGGTGTGCCGGGAGTCCAGTTTTACGGTTTTAGGGTTTGCAGTGGATTTTCGGAGTATCCCTTTGCCGGTGAAGCCAGCTTTATGCTCTCTCCTCGTCGGTTCAAGGATGTAAATGGTGTGATGGTTGAGCCGGATCGAGGTTTTAAACTGACCTTTGAAATGTTGCGAAGAAAACCCGACTCGGCGCTTATTTGGTATGAGGATTTTCGGGACAGGAACATCCTGCCTGAAAATTACTTGACTGTGTTGGACGGCGAATGGGATGTTTGGCAAGAGCCAGACAGCACAGAAAGTCGCCCATATTCCCAGCTCGAGGGATATGGCAAACTTGCATGGAAATACGACGGGTTTTCCGATGTTCATATCCGGGCAAGGCTGGCTTTCCCTCAAAATAGCAGTGGACGGGCTGGGGTGTTCCTTGGAGATATTTTCTGCTGCTTAAATTATGACACGCAAAGAGTCGAGATTTATCAAGGTAATTCCTTGCTTGGTAGCTACTCCACCAGTTTCTCAAAAACTGCAGATGCCGATCTTCGTGCTAATCCGAATATGTATACTATAGAGATGCGAAAACGCGGCAATAAGGTAAGAGTATATTCAGGTGCAGCTTCAACCCTGCGTTTCACAGTGAATGTAAACGGTGGTAGTGGTTATGCAGGGTACAGCTCGGACAACCGGACGGTATCCGAGCTACTGAGACTGGGCGATGCATGGGTATATGAACCATACGAGCGTTTTGATGTGGAACTCCCGGATGGAACTATAACCAGCTTTGGCAGGCTTGCTCGCACTGGTGTCACGTGGGATGATGAATTTCAGGTGTTTTCAGTAAATAACGATGTGGAAGAATCGATAACTCGCAGTGAGGACATTTCGATGGACTATGACTTCTTCCACTCACAACTTTTGGCTCTTTCTTGCGGTAATGACTATAAAGTAAAGATTATACCGAAAGACATCAATATCTGGATATCCCGTCTCTTCCTCGGAGATGCAGATGGTTTTTCTATTCTGTATTATCAGGATGTGGACAGCCTAGTTTACTGGGCAAATGAAGAGGCTTATCGGTGGAAACTGCGAGGTATAGCCATCTGGTCTCTTGGGCAGGAGGATATGCGGTTGTGGGAGGCGCTTCCGAAGCAAATATAGGTTAAAAGTTTTATATATTCAGCGCTTTGCTTTAAGGCAGGGCGCTTTTCTATATGCAAAATTCAAGTTGAACGGAGGTTTAAGACAATGAAAACGGTATGGAACTGGGCGCAGGCGGTTTTTACTGCTATTGGCGGATTTCTTGGCTGGTTTCTTGGAGGGCTGGAGGATTTTTATATGCGCTCATCGCTTTTGTGGTCATTGACTATGTGACCGGCGTGATGTGTGCCATTGTAGACAAAAAGCTTTCGAGTGAAGTCGGTGCCAAGGGCATCTTTAAGAAGGTGCTTATTTTTGTACTTGTGGGTGTGGGACACATCATCGACAGCCAGGTGCTCGGCAACGGCGGGGCAATCCGGACAGGGGTGATTTTCTTTTACCTGAGTAACGAGGGCATTTCAATTCTTGAAAATGCAGCACATATAGGACTGCCCATTCCTGAAAAGCTGAAGAACGCGCTGGAACAACTGCATGGCCGCTCAAATGAGGAGGATGAAAAGAAATGAAGCTTTTTACAAAATACATGACGCGAAACGATTGCTATACAGCAGGCCGCAAAATCACGCCTAAAGGAATCATGGTACATTCGACAGCTGTGCCGGGTGTAATGGCGGCTGAGTGGTTTTCCCGTTGGAACAAATCTTACAAAGCCGGTGAAATAAACAGGCAGGTATGTGTACATGCTTTTGTAGACGATAAAGAGGTTTGGCAATACCTGCCTTGGAATCATCGCGGCTGGCATGCAGGAGGATCCGCCAACAATACCCATATTGGCTTTGAAATCTGTGAGCCTGCCGGGTTTTCGTATAAATCCGGGTCGGTGATGGTGGGTTATGATGCAGCAAAGCAGGAAGATTATTTCTTTAAAGCGTGGCAGAATGCGGTTGAACTCTGCGTTATGCTCTGCAGGGAGTACGGACTTGACGAGAATGACATCATCTGCCACTCCGAAGGATACAAGCTCGGTATTGCCAGCAACCATGCTGATGTGATGCACTGGTTCCCCAAGCATGGGGAGAATATGGACACTTTCCGAAAAGCAGTAAAAAAAGCGCTGGAGAACAGTACAGATACCAATACTGATATTGGAATTGGAGATATGGTGGAGTTTAAGGACAGTGTAAAGAATTACTACCCCGGCAGTGTGGAAGTTCCAACGTGGGTTAAAAATGACTATTACCACAGGGTCACGCAGACTTTATACAAAGGCAAGCCGGTCATAAAAGGCGGCAAAGAATGTATTTTGCTTGGCAAAAAGGTTAAGAAATCCGGCAGTCAAGAGATTGCAGGTATAAACACTTGGGTAGCAAAAGAAAACCTTGTAATTGTAAACAGCCTTCCTGATAACAAGGGCAATAGAACTTATACAGTGCAAAAAGGCGACACCTTATGGAGAATAGCGGAAAAAGAACTCGGTAGAGGAACAAGATATCCGGAGATTAAGAAACTCAATGGCCTGACTTCAGATACTATTTACCCCGGACAAGTTCTCAAATTGCCGGAATAATGATAAAGGACAGCCAGTCGAGGCTGTCCTAAGTTTTTATAGGAGGTGCTTTCTTGAATGATAGAGACGGCTAATCATATACCATATAACCCGCAGGAAACGAACTATACAAAGATAACGCAGGAGGAACTTCAAAGAGAGGTTGATTACTGGCGGGCATACAAAATTCTGCAGAGGATGCTTAAGGCGGGACTGATTTCAGAAGAAGAATTCAACAAAATCGACAAATTGAACCGCAAAACTTTCTCGCCGATGTATGCACAGCTTATGGCCTAATTGGCTTGCTATTAGCGGCACACAGAGGTAACATGTCACATGCCCAAAGGAGGTGAAAACAGTGAGAAAGGTAACAAGGATTGATGGAAACAATGCTCTCCAAGCTTTCAAACCAAAGGTAAGAGTGGCAGCTTATTGCAGGGTTTCAACCGATAGTGATGAGCAAATGGCAAGCCTGGAAGCGCAAAAAGACCATTATGAATCCTATATAAGAGCAAATCCTGATTGGGAATTTGCAGGGATTTACTATGATGAAGGCATTTCAGGTACAAAAAAGGAAAACCGAACTGGACTATTAAGGCTGCTTGCAGATTGTGAAAACAAGAAAATTGACTTTATTATAACCAAGTCAGTCAGCAGATTTACCAGAAACACAACCGACTGTATTGAGATGGTGAGAAAACTTACCGATCTCAGTGTTTTCATCTATTTCGAGAAAGAGAATATAAACACACAGCGCATGGAAGGCGAATTGGTGCTGACAATTCTGAGCAGTCTTGCAGAAAACGAATCCTTATCCATTGCAGAAAATAGTAAGTGGTCTATCAGACGTAGGTTCCAAAACGGAACATACAAAATTTCGTATCCTCCCTATGGTTACGATTATGTGGATAGAAAGCTATTTATCAATAAAGAACAGGCTGAAATCGTAAAGCGGATTTTTTCCGAAGTCTTGGCCGGTAAAGGCACACAGAAAATTGCAGATGGGCAAAATTCCGATAAAATCCCAACAAAGAGAGGTTCGCATTGGACAGCGGCAACTATCCGCGGCATTTTAAGCAATGAAAAATATACTGGGGATGTCCTTCTGCAAAAAACCTATACAGATGAGAATTTTAAGCGGCATTATAATCATGGGGAAAAAGATCAATACATGATAAAAGATCATCATGAAGCCATTATATCCCATAAGGAATTTGAAGCCGCCCAAGAGATATTAAAGCAAAGAGGAAAAGAAAAAGGTGTAATTAAGGGAAGCAGTAAGTATCAAAAACGCTACCCTTTCTCTGGGAAAATCAGATGCGCAGAATGTGGCAGCAGTTTTAAGCGTCGAATTCATGGCAGCGGTAACCGTAAATATATTGCATGGTGCTGCACAAAGCATATAAAGGACGCATCAAGCTGTTCCATGAAGTTTGTCAGAGAGGATGCAATCCATCAGGCCTTCGTTGTAATGATCAATAAGCTTATTTTCGGTCATAAATTCATTCTAAGACCATTGCTACAAAGCTTAAAGAAGACAAATTACTCAGATAACATAACTAAGATTCAGGAACTGGAAACTAAAATCAAAGAAAATACAGAGCGAGTTCAGGTGATTATGGGACTTATGGCCAAAGGATACCTGGAACCCGCTCTTTTTAATACACAAAAAAATGAGCTGCTTAAAGAAGCAGCCATATTAAAAGAACAAAAAGAAGCCATAAAACGCGCAATCGATGGGAGTCAGACTATCCTTGTTGAGGTTGAGAAGCTTCTTAAATTTGCAACGAAAGCTGAAAAGCAGATTGATGCATTTGATAGCGATATATTTGAGAACTTTATTGAAGAAATCATTGTGTTTTCACAGGAGGAAATAGGTTTCAAAATGAAATGCGGGTTGAACTTAAGAGAAAGGCTGGTGAAATGATGAGCCATATACCTTTTGGATATAACATTCAAAACGGCAGGGCTGTAATTAATGAAGAGGAAGCAGTTAAAATTAAGAAACTATTTGAGGCTTATCTTTCAGGGCTTTCTTTAAGCGAAGCGGCACAAAAAGCAGGTATTAAGCGTTACCACACATCTGTTGCAAGAATGCTTTCAGATAAACGGTATGTTGAGGATAAATTTTATCCGCCAATTATCAGCAAGGACACATTTGAAAAAGCACAACTGGAAAGACGCAGGCGAGCTGAGGCGCTTGGCAGGATTTATGAACATAAAGGAAATGAAAAGAAATGCCTGAATTTTAAGTTTCATGCTTCAATGCCGGATAATCTATACGATGATCCATTTCAGCAGGCAGAGTATGCTTATAGTCTTATTAAGAGCGAGGTGATTTTAGATGACAACCAGGAATGTTACGGTAATTCCTGCCCGTAAGCGAATCGGGAATAGTGCAAAGGCCGAGGAATTGCCAAAGCTTCGGGTAGCAGCTTACTGTCGTGTTTCTACGGACAGCGAGGAGCAGGCAACCAGTTATGAAGCGCAAATTGAGCACTACACAAACTATATCAAAAGCAATCCCGAATGGGAGTTAGCAGGCATATTTGCAGATGAAGGTATTACCGGAACTAACACAAAAAAGCGTGAAGAATTTAACCGGATGATAGAAGAATGCATGCAGGGCAAAATCGATATGATAATTACGAAATCTATCAGCCGGTTTGCAAGAAATACGCTGGACTGCCTGAAGTACATAAGGCAGCTTAAAGATAAGAATATCCCAGTTTATTTTGAAAAGGAAAATATAAACACATTGGATTCCAAAGGGGAAATCCTGCTGACCATCATGGCATCTTTGGCACAGCAAGAAAGCCAATCGTTAAGCCAGAATGTAAAACTGGGTATTCAGTACCGATATCAGCAAGGAAAAATCCATATCAATCACAACCGGTTTCTTGGCTATACAAAGGATAAGGATGGCAATTTAGTTATCGTACCTGAAGAAGCTGAGATCGTCAAACGCATTTACAGAGAATATCTTGAAGGTTCCAGTATGCTACAGATAGCTAGGGGTTTGGAGGCTGACGGAATTCTGACGGGTGCAGGCAATCCCAGATGGCATACCAGTACCATCAATAAGATTTTGAGGAATGAAAAATATATCGGTGATGCGCTATTACAGAAAACCTATACGGTAGATTTTTTATCAAAGAAGAGGGTACCCAATAATGGTATTGTTCCACAATACTATGTAGAAAACAGCCATGAGCCTATAATCCCGCGTGAAATTTTTATGCAGGTTCAGGAACAGCTTGTCAAAAGAAGATGTGTGCATATAAGTAAGAATGGAAAGAAAAGAAACTATAGCAACAAGCATCCTTTATCACAGATGGTTTTCTGCGGCAACTGTCATGAAATATTTCGAAGGGTTCATTGGAATAACCGAGGAAAGAAATCAATCGTATGGAGATGCGTCAGCAGATTGGAAAACACCGGTTTATTTTGTACCGCTTCCACTATACTTGAAGATACGCTTAAAGAGAAAATTGTAGAGGCCATCAATGTAGCGGTCAGCGGAAAAAACTCTTTTCTGGCCATACTGAAGAAGAATATTGAAACCGTATTAAGCGAGGATTTGGATGAGAGTACATCAGATATTGATAAAAGGCTGGAAGAACTCCAAACCGAGTTGATCCAAAAGGCAAATTTAAAGGAAGAATACAATAATATTGTAAATGAAATTTATAGGTTGCGAGATTTAAGGCAAGAAACACTTTCAAGAAACGCTCTCCGCCAAGATAAGCGGGATCGGATTGCTGAAATGACGGACTTCCTTAAAACGCAAACGGGTGATATTACGGAGTTCGATGATAAACTGGTTAGAAAACTAGTTGAAAAAGCAATTGTATATGATGACAGGTTAATGGTAGAGTTTAAGTCGGGATTAGAAATAGAAGTGAATCTAGAGAAATTGTAAAAAGAATGCCGTCAGTTGAGGAGGAAATCTTCTTAATTGGCGGCTTTTTAATCTGAGAAAAGGGTGTTACGTGAGATTTTACATAGATTTAACCTTAACCTGCCTTTAGATTTTACTATTCTGCTGTAGTATTTGAATTGTAAAAAAACTGGAGGGAAAGGAGAAAAAACGTTATGAAAAAGATGAAAAGAATTGTATTGACCGTAACCATACTGGCACTCTTCATTACAGGCTGTGCAACTGAAAACAATAATGAAATTGTTGTTGTTTCCCGGGAAGAAGGTTCGGGCACCAGGGGAGCGTTTATTGAACTGTTTGGAATTGAAGAGAAGGATTCAAACGGAAATAAGGTAGATAAAACAACGGACGAAGCAACCGTTGTAAACAGTACCTCTGTTGTAATGACCACAGTCGCTGGTAATAAGAATTCCATAGGATATATATCTCTGGGTTCTTTGAATGATACCGTCAAAGCGGTTAAAGTTGACGGAGTTGAACCTACTGTTGAGAATATCAAGAACAATACTTACAAGGTTTTCAGGCCTTTTATTATCGCAACCAAGGGAAATCCCGGCGAACTGACTCAGGATTTTATCAGCTTTATCCTTAGCAGTGACGGACAAAAGGTCGTGGAAGAAAATGGTTATATTGCTTCTTCAGAGGAAGGCCCTTACAGCAGTACGAAGCCATCCGGTAAAATAGTAATAGCTGGGTCTTCCTCGGTAACACCGCTCATGGAGAAGTTAAAAGAGGCTTATTTGAAAGTGAATACCAATGCAGAAATTGAAATACAGGCGAGTGATTCCACAACGGGAATGAAATTAGCTATGGAAGGAACATGCGATATTGGTATGGCATCCAGAGAATTGAAGGAGAGCGAATTGAAGAAGTTAAAGCCAACAGTTATAGCCATGGATGGTCTTGTTGTTATTGTAAATAAGGAAAACCCGGTAAGTAATCTGACAAGTGACCAAATTAAAGGTATTTTCAAAGGAGAAATTACCTCTTGGAATGAGGTTGCTAAGTAAGATAAAACAAGCCAGCGGAGCATTTGCTGGATGAGACGCACATTCTGGCTTTTAAGGGGTTAAGTATCTATGAAAAAATACAAAGAAAGCATAATGAAAGCAATATTTTTTGCAGCAGCCTGCACATCCATTCTGGCTGTCACGCTTATTTGTTTATTTCTATTTATAAACGGTGTCCCCGCTATTGCTAAAATCGGGATATTTGATTTTCTGATGGGCACAACATGGAAACCGAATAATACGCCTCCTTCATTCGGCATTTTACCCATGATCCTGGGAAGTATCTATGTAACAGCCGGCGCTGCGGTTGTCGGAGTTCCCGTAGGGGTTTTAACAGCCGTATTCATGGCCAAATATTGCCCCAAAAAGCTTTACCGCATCTTAAAACCCGCCATAAACCTGCTCGCAGGGATTCCCTCCATCGTATACGGATTTTTCGGACTTGTAGTGATAGTACCCTTTATCCGTGATACCTTTGGGGGCACCGGCAACAGCATGCTGACGGCATCCATTCTCTTAGGCATCATGATTCTGCCTACGATTGTAGGTATAAGCGAATCAGCAATCAGAGCCATACCCCAAAGTTATTATGAGGGTGCGCTGGCACTCGGAGCAAGTCATGAGAGAAGCACTTTTTTTGTAGTTCTGCCGGCAGCAAAATCCGGTATCATGGCTGCTATAGTCTTAGGGATAGGCAGAGCCATAGGAGAAACCATGGCAGTCATCATGGTTGCAGGGAACCAGGCAAGAATGCCTGCCGGGTTGTTGAAAGGCGTTAGAACACTTACAGCCAACATAATAATCGAAATGGGCTATGCTGCGGAATTGCATAGAGAGGCTCTAATTGCGACAGGTGTCGTGCTGTTTGTTTTCATTCTTATTATAAATTTATTACTATCATTGCTTAAAAGGAGGACTGGCTGATGGAATCCATCAACAAACTATCATATATTCAAAAACTCAGGACTTATAAACGAGACCCCAGATCGCTAGTTTTATTCCTTTTAGTAATTGTATCAACAATTCTTACGATTGGGCTTTTGCTTTTTTTGATTGGGTATATCATGATCAAGGGAATCCCCCATATCAAGCCTGAATTGTTTCAGTGGGAATACAACACCTTAAACGTGTCACTGATGCCGGCTTTAATTAATACGGTTATCATGACGCTCATTTCGCTGCTGATTGCAGCACCTATAGGAGTTTTTTCTGCTATCTATCTGGTTGAATACGCAAAAAAAGGCAACAAGTTGGTTAGCATAATCAGAATTACTGCAGAAACACTGTCAGGGATTCCGTCAATTGTTTACGGCCTGTTTGGTTTGCTGTTCTTTGTAACTGCTCTTGGCTGGGGGATGTCTCTCCTGGCAGGGGCATTCACACTGTCAATTATGATACTGCCACTAATTATGCGTACCACTGAGGAAGCATTAAAAGCAGTTCCCAACTCGTATCGGGAAGGCAGTTATGGGCTGGGTGCAGGTAAGCTAAGGACTGTATTTAAAATCGTTTTACCCTCTGCAATGCCTGGCATTTTGGCCGGTGTTATCCTGGGCATTGGAAGGATTGTAGGAGAAAGCGCCGCGTTAATTTATACGGCTGGAACTGTAGCTGAAATACCAAAGGGCAGCGATTTTCTGTTCGATTCTACCCGTACATTATCGGTTCATATGTATGCTCTTGCCAGTGAAGGGCTATATGTAAACCAGTCTTACGCAACTGCTGTTATACTATTAATTATTGTTGTATTGATTAACTACCTATCAGGGTTTATATCAAAGAAACTTTCAAAAGTCTAAAAAGCCATTTGAAAGGCATTTGGTAATAATTGATGCCAAGGGCCAGACATTAGATGCAAGGCACTAAATATTAGACTTTTGTTACCGGAAGACATGGAGGTAGAAAAAAATGGATAAGATTTGTATAAAAAATCTGGACTTATATTACGGCGATTTTCAGGCGCTGAAGAAAATCAACCTGAATATAAAAGCAAATGAGATTACAGCCTTTATCGGGCCATCAGGCTGCGGAAAATCTACGCTTTTAAAATGCCTGAACCGAATGAATGACATTGTTGAAGGTTGCAGGATAACTGGTAAGGTCCTCCTGGATGGTGAAGACATTTACGGTGATATAGATATCAACCTGCTTCGAAAACGGGTGGGAATGGTTTTCCAAAAGCCCAATCCTTTTCCTATGAGTGTGTATGATAATGTGGCATTCGGGCCACGTACACATGGCATAAAATCAAAAATCAAACTGGACGATATAGTGGAACGGTCGCTCAGGCAGGCCGCAATATGGGATGAATTAAAGAGCCGCTTAAAAAAGAGTGCTTTGGAACTCTCTGGCGGCCAGCAGCAAAGGCTCTGTATTGCGAGGGCATTGGCGGTACAGCCGGAAGTTTTATTGATGGATGAACCTACGTCAGCTTTGGATCCTATCTCAACATCCAAAATTGAAGACCTTGTTGTTGAGTTAAAAAAAGATTATACTATTATTATAGTTACCCATAATATGCAACAGGCGGTACGCATTGCAGATAGTGTAGCTTTTTTGTTAAATGGAGAAGTGATAGAATATGCAAGAGCGGAGAAACTGTTCTATATGCCACAGGATAAACGCACAGAGGACTATATAACCGGGAGGTTTGGGTAATGAGTAATAAATTTGATGAACAACTGGACCTTTTAAAGACTCAGATGATACAAATGGGTGCATTGTGCGAAGAAGCCATAGCAAGTGCAACAAAAGCGCTTATCAACGGAGATATGGAACTTGCCAAAAAAGTAATAACTAAAGATGAGGACATAGATAACAAGGAAAAGGAGATTGAAAGCATTTGTCTCAAATTGCTTCTACAGTTTCAGCCGGTTGCCAGAGATTTACGGCAGATTTCTTCTGCTCTAAAGATAATAACAGATATGGAACGAATTGGTGACCAAGCTGCAGATATTTCAGAAATTATCAGGCTTGCAAATATAAAGTCTGCAAATAACATAAGTCATATAGCAAACATGGCAAAGGCTACGATAAAAATGGTTACCGACAGTATTGATGCGTATGTACAACAGGATTTAAAACTTGCAAAAGCGGTAATAGATTACGATGATGTAGTAGACAATCTGTTTAATGATGTAAAAGCGGATATAATCAGGCTGATTAATGAAGATACTGAAAATGGTGAATTTGCTATTGACCTGATGATGATTGCCAAATATTTTGAACGGATAGGCGATCATGCTACAAATATTGCAGAATGGGTCATATTTTCCATTACCGGCAAGCATGTGGAGGAAGAACAATGATCTATTGTGTAGAGGACGATAGAAGCATTCGGGAGCTTATCATATATGCACTGAAATCCAATGGTTATGAGGCTGTAGGCTTTGACAAAGCTGAGCCATTTTATAAAGAATTGGAAAATAAGCTACCCGATTTAGTATTGCTTGATATCATGTTGCCCGGCGAAGATGGTATTGAAATATTGAAAAAACTAAAGGCATCACCGAAACTACGAAATATTCCGGTAATCATGCTTACTGCAAAAAGCGCAGAATATGACAAGGTTTTAGGGCTGGACAGTGGAGCAGATGATTATATTACCAAGCCTTTTGGTATTATGGAGTTCCTTTCCCGTGTCAAAGCAGTTCTCAGAAGATCAGGAAATGTAAGTAATTCATCTGAAATATCTGTTGGACAGCTAACGATGTATATTGACAAGCATGTTGTTATAGCAGATGGGAAAGAGGTTGCTCTTACGTTCAAAGAATTTGAGCTTCTAAAATACTTAATGGAAAATGCTGGCATTGTGCTGACAAGGGATAAGCTCCTGGAGGAAGTATGGGGATATGAATATGAAGGCGAAACTCGTACTTTGGATGTGCATATCCGTACCCTGCGGCAGAAGCTTGGAGAAGCGGGAGCGATTATTGAGACGGTGAGAGGGGTTGGCTATAAGATCGGAGGAAAGGCATGAAAAAGAGTATTTATAAAAGCATGCTGGTATTGGCCCTTACAACTATTTTACTTACCTCGTTTCTTATAACCGGAGTGATGTACCGGGCATTCTATCTCAGGATGCAGCAAGAAATCAGGAATGAAGCCATTTTTATATCATCCGCTTACAATCTAATCGGACAAGAGTTTTTTTCTAGCTTTGCAGATCAAGAAAGCTCTAGCAGGATTACATGGGTAGCTAGTGACGGTACTGTTTTGTTTGATAATATGACTGATGCAGAACAGATGGAAAATCACCTCAATAGGCCGGAAATTGCCGATGCGTTGAAAAACGGATTTGGTGAAGCAGTTCACCTTTCTAAAACTCTAGGAACTCAGACCTTTTATTGGGCTGTCCGACTTAATGACGGCACAGTCCTAAGAGTATCAGCCACGACTAATAGTGTTTTTAAATCTGTTTTAGGTTTTTTTCCGTATGTCGCTTTAATCACATTGATGGTTATCTTGCTGACCATGATCATTGCCAACCTGTTGACGAAAAAAATCTTTCTTCCTTTGAACAATTTAAATTTGGAGGATCCGTTGTCCAATGATGTCTATGACGAATTATCTCCATTGCTAACTCGCATGGCTAAGCAGAATGATCAGATTAAAAGTCAGTTCAAAAAACTGAAAGAGCAGAAGGAAGAGTTTAATGCAATTACGGAGAATATTAGAGAGGGAATCATAGTTTTAAACAACAAAGGCTTGATATTATTCATAAACAAAAGTGCCGCAGACATATTCAATGTCAGTACTCAGGATATAATTAACAAGCATATATTAACACTTGATCGAAGCATAACTCTTCAAAAGGCAATAGAGACAGCTATGGGAGGGCATTTATTTGAGGATATATTTGCCATAGGTGAAAATTCTTTTAATTTACTGGCTAGCCCTGTTAAGGATGAAGTGGTTGTCAAAGGAGTTATTCTGTTTATATTGGATGTAACAGAAAAACAATCCGCCGAAAAAATGCGCCGTGAGTTTGCCGCTAATGTGTCGCATGAACTTAAAACGCCTCTCACCTCCATTTTAGGTTACGCAGAGCTTATGAAAAGCGGCATGGTAAAACCTGAAGACATTTCCGAGTTTTCCGACCGCATATACAACGAAGCAAGGCATCTCATAGACTTGATAGAAGATGTGATACGGATCTCCAGACTGGATGAAAAAAATGTTCAGCTCCCCTTTGAAGAGATTGATTTATTGGAATTGGCAAAAGAAACAGTCGGCAGATTATCTTCCCTTGCACAGCAGAAACGGATAAAGCTATCAGTCGGCGGTGATAACGCGATCATTTTTGGTGTTAGACAAATTCTGGAGGAGATGATCTATAATCTTTGTGATAACGCAATCAAATACAATTATGAAAACGGCAAGGTTGATGTAAATGTAAAAACTTTCTCCGACCAGGTTGTACTAACCGTAGCCGATAATGGCTTTGGCATTCCGAGGGAGCACCAAAGCCGCGTGTTTGAACGCTTTTATAGAATTGACAAGTCCCATTCAAGGGAAACCGGTGGAACTGGTCTGGGCCTTTCTATTGTAAAGCACAGTGCCGAATTCCATAATGCAAAGATTCGATTGATGAGCAAGCCTGGAAAGGGTACAACGATTACAGTTATATTTAGTCGTGAACAATAGAACCGAATAGCACGGTGTTTTGTTGATATGTTTCCGCATACCTAGAATTTTAAAAACAACCAAAAACCATTGACATGTTCCCGTAAACGTAAGGTTCAAAAAATAAGGCCAAGACATCAATCCAAGCGGCTCGGGCCATGTTGAGTGTGTAGCTTGAATACAAAGAGCAGATTTGTAGAAGCCCTTAATTTTAGGCACTTTTATCAGCATTACACTTTTGACCCAGTCGATGATTTAGCTCGTAATAAGCAGATAAAAGACTATGTAATGGTGTCTGTGGTATTCAGGGTTGACACGGTAGACACGTCAGCAAGCTAATATAAGACCTTACAGGCGGTTTTATCCGACCTGTAAAGTTTTTTGTTGCAATTTTAGGAAAATAAACCACCAGCTTTGCCAGTGAGAATAAAGATTTTTAGATAGGAAAAATACAATAAATGCTATGGATGCAGTGTTCAACATATAACTGTACTACTAATCGATAAACGTTTTTATAGGATTAAACGATATATAACTTATAATCAATCTTAAATTGCAATATTAA
>NZ_JAFFJA010000002.1 GCF_021991635.1 Tepidanaerobacter sp. GT38 | reverse complement strand
ATTTCATTACAGGAATGCTCCTTAAATAAAAATAAACTTTTAAAAGCTTTGACTGATTTGGCATCTTTTTAAAATTATTTACAATTTCTCAATATTTATCAGAATTATACAAGCCTCAAATTATTACCATCATTTATTTGCATTTATTAGCGTCGCCTATTGTATGATATTCCACCCCAAAATTTTGTATTGAACTTCTACAAAAATATTAAGCAAGTTTCGTTCCAACTTGTGGCATTTTTAGTTGTAAGCAAGATAAAACTCTAAAAAGCTATTCCTAACATCACTTGCATTGCTACAATTTCTAAGTTTCATAATAAATTTTTTATCTTTTATTAATCCATACATCTCGCTAATTATATCCTTTGAATCCTCTTTTAATGCAAGTAAAAAAACACAATCTACCGCAATTTTATCCCACCAAGATATTGCATCCTTAAATATTGCAATTCCGATAGCTGGCTTTATGACATTTTCAGGTCTTCCGTGGGGAATGGCAATGTTGTTTATAACTGCTGGTCCTAATACTTCTCTTTTGTAGACATCAAGTAAAAACTGTTCCTTAACATAACCTTTATCGATAAGGTTTTTTACCATTTCGTCTAACACTTCATTTTTCGTATGACAAGCCGGATCGATCAGTATGGTTTCTTCGCAAATCAATTCAGTTAGCTTGTTCTTATGGTTATTCTCTATAGTTGTTTTTTGCACTATACCTACTTTAGCAATTTCCTTCAGCATTTCTACACCAGTGCCGCGAATAATTTCTTCTAAAGAGATGAAAGGTATGGAACTATCTTTAGGATTTACACTGCCCACTATGGCCGAAACAGTATATTCTTCTTTGATTTTTTCTATTCGCTCGGATATATCCTCATTGTCCATTATCCCCAAAGGAATAATCTGCACCTTTTCCTGGATACCCGGCAACATCTTCTCTATTAGATTTTTTATTCGTATGGCAGTTCCTTCACCGGTTATGCATAATGTGAGTATTACTCTTTTGTCCTTTGTCAGCTCAGACGGTATGAACCTTCCCAAACCCACTTTGTCCTTATCTATGCTCTCCACAATCTCATCCAAAGTAGTATCCGGCAAAATGGCACGCCTTAAAGCTTCCAATACCATTACAGTATCCACTCTGCCGACGGTTTTTGTCGGTATGCCTGTTTGCTTAGTAATTATTTCGCCAAAAGTCATAAGTGAACCCATGTCCACAAGGAGCAATACCCCTTTTCCCTCATCTACTTTTGATACAACTTCAACAGTCCTTTGAAGGGCAGATTCTGGCTTTTCATCCAGAGACATTTCAATTCCCACAGCGTGATTTACACCCAGCAGTCTGTTTGCAACTTCTGCCATACCTTGAGCAACCCTACCATGTGAAAGGACCACCACTCCAACTCTGCCCTTTTTCACATCAGAGGGTCTGGTAATTGTCCTCAAATACATTGCAATAAAGCCAATCTCATCCTGAGGAATTTTGTACCCAGTCAGAACTTCAACATACTTTACCATTTCTTCTGCCACACTGTATTCTAGCTTATATTCTCTCAAGACTTTTTCCAACTGAGGGTTCACAATGGGTTTTCCTTTTTGAATTCTCTCTAATGTTGCACTTAAATGCACCGCGAGACAATAAAAAAGGTGCTTATCCACTTTGCCAAGGCGCTTCTCTGCAATTTCTGTCACTTTTTCTGCCATCTCAATAATTTTTTTGCCCACGATTTTCTCCAGATCATGCTTTGCCAAGGTTTTATGACTGCTCTCAACCCGTTTTATGAGCTGTTGAAACTTTACTTCCAATTCCTTTCCTATCACCGCATTAATGACGTCCTGATTCAAACCCTGTACTTCAAGTTCTTGAAACCTTTCTTCAATATATTGATAAATTTCCCCTGGCAATGTGTATAAGTCTTCTTTTGGCTCAACTCTCAACTCAATTTGCCCTGGCCTTGCTATCAGGTCACTTTTTAATAAAGTCTCAACTTCCGGTTTGCGGTTTTGTATCTTTAACAGCCCTCTTCTGGCATGTACTGGTAAATCGATTAGATCCACTTCCACATAATCCTTTTGCTTACCTATGAAATTTAGAAATCCGCGGGCACAGGCCACTTGTATGTCACTTCTTAGTTGTCCTATGTTTCCAGGACAATCATATAACAAAAGGGCTCTTAATGCTTCCTGGGTTACTTTTACTTTGACTCCTATCCTATCCGCCTCTTTATGAAAGAATTCTTTTATTATTTGATATCTCTCTTCAAGAGGCCGTGCGGCAAGTGTTGGAAGTTCTATTATCATAGGTATTCTTCGGCGGAAAGTAAATAAAAGGGATGACTCTATATCTTCTGTAGTAGCTGCTATTATCAGGACATTAGCTGTTCGCTCCGTTTCTGTTTCTCCCATCCGCCTAAATTTCCCTTTATCTATCAAGAAGTACAAAAGTTCCTGGCCTTCAGGTGGCAATCGATGAACTTCATCTAAAAAAAGTATCCCACCGTCAGCTTTTTCCACCAGGCCTTCTTTCGGCACCACAGCTCCAGTGTAAGCTCCCTTTACATGCCCAAATAGCTGAGATAGTAAAAGCTGTGGGTTTTCAGCATAGTCCGCACAGTTAAAGATAATAAAGGGAGCATCTTTTTGAAGAGTACCTGTTTCCAAAGCAAACTCATACATAGCTTCAGCTAGATTGCTTTTCCCTACTCCCGTAGGACCTAATATTAAAGTATGAAGACCATTTGGCGGATACAATATAGCAGCCTTGGCCTGTTGAATTTGAGGTTTTAGACTTCCGTCAAAACCTATTATCCTATTAAAAGCTGACAATTCTTCTGGAATTCTTGGAATATTTTTTGCATTAAAACTAGTTTCTTGACTGAATTCTTCTAATGGTTCACCTGGACTATCTCCTCTAATTTCCTTGACCATCTGAGAGATAAGAAATCTTGATACATTAAAACCACATTCCCGTATTGCCCTTGTAAGCTGCCTATCTGAAATATTTGGATTCTGTGAAAGGAGTTTCATTACTTCACTGAGTAAATAAGGTTTACGCCTTTCCCGGGAATCCGGTATGTTAAGTTCATTTCGCAAAATAGTAACCGCATCTCTTCGCAAATTTAGCATTTTTGCCAATTGGTCATCGGTGTAAGGGTTCTTTTTATCTTCCCCTTCGATAAGCTCTTTGAGATGATCTTTCATGATTTCACCCCTTTTCTCACAATTTATGCAACATTCATGCCATTATGTTGTAATATTTTGTGGTGAGCAACATATCTTAATTTTTATACTTTTTATATAATTTTTCAACATTATATGCCACAATTCCTTCCAATGGTTTTAAAAGTTTTTATATACAAAAAAGACCTTAAACACTTAAAGTGAATAAGGTCTTTCAATCGGCACGGCAGTTTACCATAAATTTTGGAATTTTTGCAACTGGCATGGCATAAAAAGCTAATTTTTAGAAATACTTATATTGAAAGCCAAACGCAAAGGTTAATAATAATATTAAAAGATATTTTGAACAGCTTTTATTGCCTCATATGAAGTTTCTAAAGGAAAAAGCTCAAGCCCCACAACTCCTTCAAAATTCAAAGTCTCTAGAGCTTTTATAACATTTTTGTAATTAATTTCTCCCGTACCTGGTTCATGTCTTCCTGGAACATCGGCAATATGGATATAAGCAATTTTATCTATATAATTTTGAAGAGTTGTTATTATATCTCCTTCCATAATTTGCATATGATATACATCATATAAAATTTTTATGTTTTGTGAATTCACCAATTCGACTAACTCCGCTGAGTCTTTAGTAGTGCACAAGAAATTGCCCACATGATCTACCTTTGTATTTAGAGCCTCTAATACTAAAGTTATATTTTCTCTCTCAACTATAGATACTAACTCTTTTAGAACATTTAATGCCGTGCCAATTTTTTTGCAATAACTCAAATGTCTATAATCATTTATTACAAGCCCGTTTGAATCTAAAGCATTAGAGTGAATAACTAAAAAATTGCAATTTAAATATTTCGCTGCTTCAATGGACTCTTTTATGAAAGAAATGTATTTATCTGAGTGACTAGGATCAATCAACGAAAAATCTTGGTCTCCAGAAAAGCTAGAAATTTTTATGTCTATTTTTTTACATATTTGCTTTATTTTATCAATATCTTTATCTTTCCACGACCAGAATTCAACATAATCAAAGCCACTCTGTTTAGCCAGTTCAAATCTTTCTTCAAAAGGCACTTCCGTAAATATAGTTTCAATACATACAGATCTTATCATAAGAATCACCTTCTCCTAGAGTAAGATTAATAAGAGGGCCAGAAAGCAATACCTAATCCTATCACACTGTTGCGCCAATGAAGATTTAGGTATTGTTATCTGGCCTTATTCTTAAAATTATACAGCTACCTCTCTATTTTTACCGGTCTGCCTTCGGCAAGGGATTTGTTTGCCGCCATACCTATTAATATAGGTTCTAATCCATCTCTGCCGGTTACAGGCGGCTCCGTGTCATTTATTATGCAATCAAAAAACGCTTTCAGTTCTTCTATATATGCATCTTTGTACCTTTCAGGGAAAAAGTATTTGGGTTTATCTGATATTACACCTTCAACACAACTTAAAACTGCAGTGGTAGGAACATCATTGGAAACAGTGATACAGCCTTTTGAACCAAAAACCTCTACGCGCTGATCATAACCGTAAACAGCTTTTCTGCTATTGTCAATGACGCCTAGAGCTCCGTTAGCAAACTTCAGGGTTACAATAGCAGTGTCCACGTCACCTGCTTCGCCTATTGCTGGGTCTACCAACACAGCAGCTGATGCATAAACTTCCGTTACCTCACTATTTGTTAAATATCTTGCCATGTCAAAATCGTGAATCATCATATCAAAAAACAGACCTCCGGAACTTTTAACGTATTCAATTGGCGGCGGCTCAGGGTCTCTTGAGGTTATCTTGACTATATGAACATCACCTATTTTCCCTTCTTGTATCATATCGCGGACTTTCTTAAAGTTGTGATCAAATCTCCTGTTAAAACCTACTTGAAACTTGACGCCGGCTTTTTCAACTGCATCAAGGGCTTGGTGAATTTTATTTAAATCAAAATCTATAGGCTTTTCGCAAAAAATATCTTTTCCCGCTTCAGCTGATTCTATTATTATTTGAGCGTGAGTGTCCGTTGATGAAAATATTAATAATGCTTTTATTTCTGGGTCTTCCAGTATTTTTCTATAGTCTTTGTATACATGTTTAATATCTAGCTCTCTAGCCCAGTCTACTAATTTATCTGCAAAAATATCCGCCACGGCTTTGACTTCAACAGACCTAAAATTAGATACAATGTTTTCAACATGCATTCTTCCAATCCTACCGGCACCAATTATACCGACCTTTAACTTTTCTTTCATCCAACCACCTTCTATATAAAATATAATTAACTATATTTTATAATAACAATTAATGCATTAGAGTTTTTGGAATACTCCTATGGGAGGTAGTTCATAAACGGATTTCCAACCTTCGCTGAAGGGTTCTTTCAGGAATGGTCTCATTTCTTCTTCTGTCCTAAGTGTGATCTTTTCTACCGGTGGCACTGTGCCCGGCGGGAAGGCTTCTAAGATTTCATCTACTATGAGTGTCAGGTATTTTAGTATTGCAGCAATTGGCCTCTTTGCTTTTCTTGCGCTTGCTATGCTGGGCTTTCCTACTACTCCTTGGGGTGTTGCTACTCTTTCTATCGCTGCATGGCCTTCTCCTTCTGACCAGCGGCTGGGTCTTCTAAAGGGGTCTACTGATTTGTCAAAGTGACCATCTGGAAGTAAGCTTTCTCCTTCTGCATCTTCTACTACGCTCATGTCTATCATGTCCGGGAAGAGCAGTAGCCCTACTGATGTCTCTGCTTCATCGGCATGGACAAAGTGGGTCTCTAGGCTGTCTTCTCTGTCTGTTGGATAGAAGAATTCTCTTACTGCTCTGTGCCAGTCGATTACTCTGTATATACCGGGTAGCTGGTATCTTTTCATGAATTCTTGTATGGCTGATTCTAGCATCCATAAATGACCATGGTTGTTTACCAGGATTATTTTTCTGAATCCGTCATTCCAAAGTCCCAGCATTGTGTAGATTATGGTTTCTTCTACTACTTCTTTTGGCATTATTACTGTGCCCGGCATTCCCAGGTGATGATATGGATGCCCTCCGTAGTTTAGTGGTGGAAAGGCTAGGCTTACTTCTCTTCCTTGTTTTGCTGTGTAGCGGCGAACCCCTTCTAGTATCTGGGTCACCATGAAGGTGTCAAGGCCTGAGTTGGCATGCATGCCGTGATTTTCTGTGCAGCCTATGGGTAAGAAGACTATGTCGTTTTTGCGGCGCTTTTCTATGACTTTTGCTCTGGGTGTGTTTTGTATGTAGGTGCCTGCTTTGCCTAGTTCGGGTTCTGATGGGATTTCGTAGTCTTTTAGTATTTGGTCTATTTCTTCTTCACTGGCATCCCAGATTTGTTTTTTTAGTCTGCCTACGGCGTTGTCTTCAAATATGATGGCAGGGTTGTCAGTTAGTATCCATTTTTTGTCTTTGGGTTTTTCCATGCTGTTTGCTCCTTTCCAGTGTTTGGTTTTTTCAAAGGAGAAGCTTTTTATGGCTTCTCCCGGATTTTTTGTTTAGTCCATTACGCAGGTTATTTTGCATTCTTTTCTGTCGGTTCTTAGCATTATTATGTTTTCAGGCACTTCTTCTAGTTTTATTTTCTTTGTGATCATTGGTGTCATGTCCATTCCGTCTGCCATGGATTCTATTACTCTCGGGAAGGTGCCATGGCCTGAATGTCCCTGAGCTCCGACTATTTTTGCACGCCTTACTTGCAACACTTCTCCTGTTACCGGCATTTTTGCATCAGCACGGGCTACTACTACTACGGTGGAGTTTAGTGTCCTGCCTTCCCATATGGCTTTTTCTATTCCAGGATATACTACTGTTGGTAAGCCTGTAGCTTCTAGATACAGGCTTGCTCCATAGCCGTCTGTGATCCTTAGTACTTCTTCTGCAAAGTCTACTTTTGTGGGATCAATTACGTAGTCTGCTCCTAGTTTTTTGCCTAGTTCTGCACGGGTGGGCGAGGGTTCTGATAGGATTACTTTGGCTGCTCCTTGTCTTTTTAGTATGGCACAGGCTGCAAGGCCTATAGGGCCTCCTCCGCAGATTACTACGTTGTCTCCCGGTCTTATTCCCCCTCCTCTCTCGATTACTGCATTGTATGCTACTGATGTGGGTTCTACCAGGCTTCCTGCCAGGAAGATGTCATCGCCTTTGTATCTTGCTCTTAAGGGCTCTAAGCTCCATAGTAGTTTTGCAGGCATTACTATATATTTGGCAAAGGCGCCGTTTACATTAAATCCTATTTCGTTTAGTCTTTCACAGTGGTTGGGCCAGCCATCTGCACAGGGTTGACATTCTCCACACCACATCATTTCTTCTGCTGTTACTATTTCTCCACCTTTAAATGGTTTGTTTGTTCTTTTGTCTATGGCTCCAGGACCTGCTTCTACTACTACGCCAGAGAATTCATGGCCTAGTATTGCGGGAAATCCTGTAAGGCCTGGATAGAGTATGTAGCCGTCTTCATCGGGTTGGGCCATGTGTACGTCGCTGCCGCAGATTCCGCAGGCTTTGACTTCTATTAATACTTCTCCTTTGCCTGGCTTTGGTATGTCATGTTCTGCTATTTCTATACGGGGGTTCCTCCATACTTTGCTGCCCAAATAGGTCTGCTTGCCTTCAATGTCTTTGGGGCCTAGTTTGAAGTCCGGCCTGGGCTCCCAATCCGCATATAGTGTAACCGCTTTCATCTTTGACATAATTTTTACCTCCTGTTGCAATAAAAATTATTAATACAATACTTTAGTCCACCCCCGGCTTAACTACAGCCGGGGGTAGAATTTATGGCTATTGCAGATACTTATCAACGTTGTCCTTCGTTACCAATTCTGTCCCTGTATCTATTCGGTTCGGTACGTCTTTTCCATTCAAATAATCCACTGCTGCTTTTACTCCTAAATAGCCCATATTAAATGAGTTTTGAGCCACTAGAGAATCCATTTTACCTGCTTTAATTGCTTCTAGGGATTCCTGTTGACTGTCAAAACCTATAACTTTGACTTGATCTAATTTACCGGCTGCCTCAACAGCTTCCAAAGCTCCCATTGCCATGAGAGTGCTGCAAGCGAAAACTGCATCTAAGTCGGGGTTAGCTTGTAGTATATTTTCCATTACTGTCATTGCCAAAGCCCTTTCGCTGTTAGCTGGCTGTTCGGCAACTAATTCTATACCAGGTGCAGACGCTAGCGCTTCTTTAAATCCAGCAGCCCTATCTCTCATGGTTTGCTGTCCAGGTACACCAACTATCAATGCAACTTTTCCTTTTCCATTTAATAATTCTATAACTCTTTCACCGGCAAGTTTGCCGCCCATTATATTATCTGTTCCGATAAACGATACTACGTCTCCTCCATCCGCATCAGTATCAACTGTAAACACTGGTATATTTGCTTCATTAGCTTTATCTATAAAAGGAACTACACCGGCAGAATCACAAGGAGCAATACATAGAGCGTCGACTTTCTTTTGAATCATATCTTCAATAATCCTGAACTGCTGTTCAACATTAGATTCTTTGTCAGGAGCTAGAACTGTTAAATCCACATTGTTTTCCTGAGCCGCTTTTTCGGCACCACTTTTTACATCGAGCCAAAACTCGCTATCCAACGCTTTTGGGATAACCGCTATAGATGGCTTTTTGGGTCCTTGTTCTTGAGATTCTGCCTGTTGAGTGTCTTGAGTAGATTCTTTTGCAGTTTGGCTACCACAGCCGGCAACTGTTGCAAGCAACAACATGAAAATTAAAATTATCGATACAATTCTCTTCATCCTTTTTCCCCCTCCAAATTCGTTATCTTTTTTTTAAAAAAAAGTTATGTAAGAACATTTCACCTCCTTTTTAATTGATCAAGGGATACTGCACAAACCAAAACTAAACCGATTACTACCTGTTGCCAGTAAGTCGATACATCTAATAGGTTCAAACCGTTTCTTAAAACCCCCATGACAATTGCCCCTAAAATTGTCCCTGCTACCGATCCCTCTCCTCCAGCCTGGCTTACTCCTCCTATTACTGCGGCTGCAATTGCATCAAGTTCATATCCCATACCTGCAATCGCCAACGCAGAATTTACCCGCGCTGCAAGTACTATCCCAGCTATCCCAGAAAACAATCCTGTTATTGTATAAAGGATAACTTTACACTTGTTTACATTTACTCCAGATAACTTAGCTGCCTCTTCATTTCCGCCTATAGCATAGTTATAACGCCCTAATTTGGTTTGAGTTAAAATTATATGACAGATAATGAAGAGTAAAGCCACTATCACAATCGGTGTTGAAATTCCTAAAATCTTACCTGCACCTATAAATCTAATTGGCTCAGGAAGACCCGAAATGGGATAACCCTTTGTTATTACCAAAGCTAAGCCTCGAGCTATACTCATCATTCCCAATGTTGCTATAAAGGGTGGAAGGTTTAATCTTGTGATAAAGAGTCCGTTTATATAACCGCACAAGGCACCTACGATTAATGCTGCCACAATGGCAATTATTATGCTCCCATAATTCTGCAAAATGACCCCCATAACTACTCCTGCTAAAGCTAACACTGACCCTAAAGACAAATCAATACCGCCGGTTATGATTACAAAAGTGACCCCTAAGGCTAAGATAGCATTTATAGACGACTGTAATAGCACATTCGCCAAGTTGCTCACTGTTAAAAAATGTGGTGATGTTATGCTTAAAAATGCACACATTAGAAACAGAGCAATAATTATGCCGAATCTTTGCAAATACTCTCCCAGATTGCCTTTAATGTCTAACCGACTTCTTCTGTCGTTCAATATCAATTTTGGTTCATTATTATCCAACATTTTTATTCCTCCCCGTAGCATAGCTCAATATTTTTTCCTGTGTAGCTTCTTGTCTAGATAATTCTCCCGTTATTTCTCCTTCGTGCATTACAAGAATTCTATCACACATGCCTAATACTTCAGGTAATTCAGATGATATAAGTAGTATAGCTTTTCCTCTTTTTGCCATATTACATATTAATTTGTAAATTTCAACCTTTGCACCAACGTCTATTCCTCTGGTTGGTTCATCGAAAATTATAATTTCTACATTAGCACAAAGCCATTTGGCCAAAACTACCTTTTGCTGATTTCCACCGCTTAAAAAACGAACCTTTGCTAATGGTGATGGCGTTCTGATATTGACCTGTTCTATGAATTCAATGGATTTATTAATTTCCCTTTTCTTATTAATGAATATTCTGTCAACGAAGCTATTCAGGTTAGGAAGGGTTATGTTTTCTAAAACGTTCATTTTCTGGATAAGGCCTTGAGTCCGTCTATCCTCCGGTAATAAACCAATTCCATTTTTTATTGCATCTAATGGAGATGATATATTCTTTTTGATTCCATTTATATATATATCCCCGCTATTTATAGGATCTACTCCAAAAATAGCTCTCGCCAATTCAGTCCGTCCTGCTCCCATCAATCCAGCCAAACCCAATATCTCACCTTTTTTTAAACGAAACGATATGTTCTTGAGTTTCGCATTGTTAAGATTCCGCACTTCTAAAACTATATCTGAAATTTCCGCAGTTTCTTTTGGATATTTTTCATCAACTTTTCTTCCTACCATTAGTTGAATTATAGTATCTATGTCTATATCCTTTACTTCATAAGTCCCGATATAATTGCCGTCTCTTAAAACCGTTAATCTATCCCCTATTTGTTTTATTTCTTCTAACCTATGTGAGATGTATATAATCGCAACACCTGATTCTTTCAATTGCCTTATAACAGCAAATAATTTATTTATTTCCTTATCTGTCAATGCTGAAGTTGGCTCATCCATTACTATAATATCCGACTTAAAAGATAAAGCTTTTGCTATTTCAATCATTTGTTGCTGGGCTATTCCAAGTTTATTGATTTTAGTCCTGGGATCCAGATCTATCTCAAGTTTTTTTAATAATACTTCTGTTTCTTTATAAACCATTTTCCAATCAATTAAACCGTTTTTTTTTAAAGGTTCTCTACCTAGAAATATGTTTTCAGCTACACTCAATTTTGGTATTAAGTTTAGCTCTTGATAGATAATACTGATACCTGCTTCTTGAGCTTCTCGTGGATTTCTTATTTGTATTTGCTTTCCCTTGAAAACTATTTCTCCAGAGTCTTTACTATAAACGCCATTGAGAATTTTCATTAAAGTAGATTTACCCGCTCCGTTTTCCCCAACTAATACATGTACTTCACCTTTTTTTATGTTAAGATTGACATTATTTAAAGCTTTAACTCCCGGAAATTGTTTTGAAATATTCTTCATTTCTAATATGTATTCCATTTAACACCTTCCCCCACCCTTAAAAATATAACAGTATAATTGTACAAAAACTAAATTAATAAAAAATTATTTTTGTAAGCGGTTACAATTAAATAAAGAATACACATTCCTGATTAGTTTTTTAAAAATATAACAGAGTAAAAGTATGTTTCTGAAGTATGTAAACCCTTACATTTTTAGAAATAAGTATATATTCAGTGCAATGTATATATTATATATATTGTATATATTCTATAAAAAACTAATTTCTCCTTCATTTTCTAAATAATTTTTTAATATGATATTTAGGATAATGTGAACTTATCCAAATATTCTACTTTTAGCTGCGTAAAAAAACTACTACTAGAAATTTTCTAGTAGCAGTACTCGGTTATCTTCCAAGCTGTCAAAGTCCGCAGTTAAAGCAAAAAGAGAGGGGAGCTTATCAAATGATTGTAAGCTTTTTGTCTGCGGATAGCACTTTTTAAGAATAGGGTCCTTGTTTTATTTAAAAGGAAATATCACATCTTATAATATTAACTATTGTTTTGTGCCAATTAGCTTATCAAATTCATTTTCATCTATAATCTTAACGCCAAGTTCTACAGCTTTATCATATTTTGAACCAGGGTCTTTTCCTACCACAACATAATCTGTCTTTTTGCTGACACTGCTTGTAACCCGGCCACCTAAACTTTCGATGATCTCTTTAGCCTCGTTGCGGCTGTATTTTTCCAGCGTCCCTGTTAATACAAAAGTGAGATTTTCTAAAAGTCTTATGCCTTCTGAGCGCTTTTGTTCTTCCATATTTACTCCCGCATTCTTTAGACGCTCAAGCAAATTGTTGGTCTGTTCCTGTTTAAAAAATGTGACTATGCTCTCAGCCATCTTAGTGCCAATTTCAGGTATTTTGATAAGTTCATCATATGTTGCTGCCTTAAGTTTATCCATGGAGCCAAAGGCTTGAGCCAATAAAAAGCTTGCTTTAGAACCGATAAAAGGTATTCCAAGAGCATATACCAGCCGGCTTAAAGGTTGCTTTTTGCTATCTTGTATGGCATTTATCAAATTATCTGCTGACTTTTCACCCATTCGCTCAAGGGGTATCAGGTCCTCTTTTTTGAGAAAATATATGTCAGAAACATCTTTTACTAAGCCCGCAGATAAGAGCAATGAAACTACTGCAGGCCCTAAACCCCTTATGTCCATTGCATCCCTTGAAGCAAAGTGTATTATACTTCTTCTTATCTGAGCAGGACAGGACACGCCGGTACAGCGATATGCCGCTTCACCTGGGATTCTAATGACTTCTGCCCCGCACTCCGGACAATGGTGAGGCATTTTAAACTCTTTTTCACTTCCGGTCCGTTTTTCTTTAATCACTTCCACGACTTCCGGAATAATATCTCCCGCTTTTTGAACAATTACACTGTCCCCAATGCGAATATCTTTTTCCTTTATATAATCTTCGTTGTGAAGAGTTGCCCTGCTGACAGTGGAACCGGCAATATTAACAGGTTTTAAAACCGCATTTGGAGTAAGGATCCCCGTCCTCCCCACACTGACTATAATATCTTCGATAACTGATACCTTTTGCTCTGCGGGAAATTTATATGCAATTGCCCAACGGGGATTTTTAGCGGTTGAGCCAAGCATTTTTTGGAATTGAAGTGAATTTACTTTAATTACCATTCCATCTATTTCATAGGGAAGCAGGTCTCTTTTTTCCCTCCAGCTCATACAGTAATCTATCACATCATCAAAGCTATTAAACAGCTTAATGTGCGGATTTACCCTAAATCCACAGGCTTTGTAAAACTCAAGTACCTCATGGTGGGTCTCAAACTGAATGCCCTCTACATAACCAATTCCGTAAATAAAAGTGGATAAAGGCCTTTTGGCGGCAACTTTCGGGTCTAGCTGTCTTATGGAACCAGCAGCTGCATTGCGGGGATTTGCAAAGGGTACAAGTTCCATATCCTCACGTTCTTCATTGAGTTTTTTGAAACCTTCCTTTGGAAGATAAATTTCTCCTCTGACCTCAATCACCGAAGGGAACTTGCCTGAAGGAGGGTTTATGCGAAGGGGTACACTTTTTATTGTCTTTACATTATGTGTAACATCTTCACCTACCAAGCCATCACCCCGCGTTGCAGCAGTAACCAAAATACCGTTCTCGTAAGTAAGGGAAATGGCAAGGCCATCAATTTTAAGTTCTACAACATATTCTACTTGGTCTCCTACAACTGACGTTACCCGTCTATGAAAATCTCTAAGGTCACCTTCACTAAAAGCGTCAGCAAGACTAATCATGGGTTCTCGATGAGTAACCCGCTTAAAAGCTGCCAGCGGCTCGCCACCAATGCGCTGAGTAGGAGAGTCTGGGACGATGAGTTCAGGAAACTGACTTTCAAGGTCTATAAGCTCTCTCATCAGTTTGTCATACTCGGCATCTGGAATTTCCGGATTGTCCAATACGTAATATAGATGATTATGATGGTTTATTATTTGCCTCAATTCTTGTATGCGCCTTTCGGCCTGGGCCTTGTCCAAGAATCTCACCCTTCCACTCAGATATTTAAGTAAAGCTCGAAATTACCTTTACTGGGATAGTTTACATTTGATTTTATGCATCTTATTGCACCTTCACAATAGGTGCATATTTTAGTATTAAATGTTTCTGTCCTACCGATGGAAAGTTTATGGTTATTTGAGCATCTTCATCAATACCATCGATATCTAAAACAATACCTTCTCCCCATTTCGAATGCCTCACGCGGTCACCAGGAGAAATGAAACCGATAGCCTTATCAGATATATCAGGCTCAGGTTTTGGAGTAGTAGTCGCATTGGCATTAGCTATGCCATAAGATGATTCTATTATATACTCCTGTGAAATCTCATTTAAAAACCTTGAAGCTGTATAATAAGATGTATTTCCGTAAAGGCTTCTCTGCCAGGCTCTCGTCATATAAAGTTTCTTTTTTGCCCTTGTAATACCTACATAGCATAATCTCCGTTCTTCTTCCAATTGGTTGCTGTCAAGGAGTGATCTTGAGTGTGGAAAAATACCTTCATCCATACCGGCCAAAAACACCACTGGAAACTCCAATCCCTTTGCACTGTGTAATGTCATAAGCACCACAGCATCACTGTTTTCCTCTAAATTATCCACATCAGATACAAGAGCAAGCTCTGTAAGAAAATCTTCCAAGGTGGCTTCTTGATTTTTTTCTTCAAATTCAATTGCCGCACCTATCAATTCTTTTAGGTTTTCTATACGACTTAAAGACTCATTAGTATTATCATTTACGAGCTCGTCCATATAGCCGGTTTTATCTAGAATGTAATTTATCAAATCCGATACAGCAATTTTCTTAGACATATCTCTAAAGTCTTGTATCATAAGTAAAAACTTTTTCAATTTGTTTTGCGTTGCAGCATTAAAAGACAAATGCTCTGCATCCATTATTGTGTCAAAAATGCTTTGATTTTTTACTTCCGCTGCTGCTGTCAGCTTATTTACTGCAGCAGCACCGATACCTCTTTTGGGAACATTTATGATTCTCAAAAGACTTACGTTATCAGAAGGATTTGCAACCACACGCAAGTATGCCAAAATATCCTTTATTTCTTTGCGCTGGTAAAACCTTAACCCTCCAATTATTTTGTAAGGCAGCCCTATTTTGACCATGGCCTCTTCTAATACCCTGGACTGAGCATTTGTTCTATAAAGAACAGCAAAGTCTTTATACCTCAGATTGTCTCTAAAAACCCTATCGTTTATTTCCCGGGCAATGAAATAGGCCTCCTGATGCTCATCTTCTAAAGTAACCAGATTTATCTTTTCGCCTTCCCCGTTATTGGTCCAAAGAGTTTTTTTCTTGCGGGCATAATTGTTTTGAATTACATCATTAGCAGCATTTAATATAGTCTGAGTGGAACGGTAATTTTGCTCCAAGCGAATTACCGTAGCATCTGGAAAGTCCCGTTCAAACTCTAAAATATTTCGAATATCCGCACCTCTGAAACTATATATACTTTGGTCATCATCACCTACTACGCATAGGTTCCGGTGCTTTGCTGCCATCATTTTTACAAGTTCGTACTGAGCCAAATTGGTATCCTGATACTCATCTACCAGGACATGTACAAAGCGGTTCTGATAATAAGAAAGCACTTCAGGAAACTCCTTAAATAGCTTTACAGTTACCATAATAATATCGTCAAAATCTAATGCATTGCTTTCTTTTAATCGCTTCTGGTACAGTTCGTATATGGTTGCCATATTCTTTTCCCAAATGTCTTTTGCAGTATCTATGCATTTTGCAGGTTCTAAGAGTTTATCTTTTGCTCGGCCTATATAGTTTAAAACCGAAGTTGGCGTAAATTTTTTTTCATTGATGTTTAAAGTTTTTAAGCATTCCTTTATCAACGCCTGTTGATCCTGGGTATCAAATATAATAAAGTTCCTATCGTACCCCAGCTTATCTATATCAACCCGCAAAAATCTCACACATGCCGAATGAAAAGTGCTTACCAATATATCATCAACGTGCGGAACTAATCGCTTTACCCTGTCTTTCATTTCTTGAGCTGCTTTATTGGTAAAAGTAATAGCTATTATATTTTTAGGATTTACACCACAGTTGTTTATCAAATAAGCAATGCGATATGTGAGGACGCGTGTTTTGCCACTGCCTGCTCCGGCAAGAACCAGTAGCGGGCCTGCTGGATGCGTTACTGCCTTTTTTTGCTGTGGATTTAAATCATCTAAAAGATTCAACTCAATACCTCCTAAATAAAAAAGCGTGGAGATCACGCTAATCTTCCTGCTGGTTTGTCTTCGCCAGTCTTTCTAATATGATATTATAGCCATCGGCACCATAATGCAAAAAACGCTTAACACGGCTTATGGTGGCTGTGCTTGCACCAGTAACCTGTGCGATTTCAGTATAAGTCTTGCCTTCTTTTAGCATTTTTGCCACCTGCAGTCGCTGTGCCATAGACTGAACTTCTCCTATTGTACAAATGTCTTCAAAAAAGCGATAACATTCTTCTCGGTTTTGCAAAAGCAAAATTGCATCAAAGAGCATGTTAATATAAGGGTCCTTTAATTTTTGCAGCTCCACACCGGTCCCCTCCTTGCAAACAAGTTTAGGTCTGCTATCTGACTAATTCACATAAAACATAGGTATAAATCCTTAAGTTTTTAAAGAGATCTTCAACTTCAATGTACTCATCAGTTTCATGAGCCAGTTCAGGCTTTCCTGGGAAATTTGGCCCAAATGCTACACAGTTTTTAAACAGCCGAGCATAAGTGCCGCCACCGATTGAAAAGCAATAGGCTTTTTCACCAGTAACTTTTTCATAAGCGTATTTTAGCTTTTGAATTATGAGATTGTCTTCAGGAACATAATGGGGCTTCATATCAGACACTTTCTCTATCCGAAAAGCTTCCGGCGTATTTTCCCGTATGTGCTCAATTACCTGTTCTCCCCTGTATTTTATGGGATAACGAATATTTATGGTAACCTCGGCCTTATTTTCGTCACACTCAATTATTCCTACATTTAAGGTAAGCGGGCCTGAAATATCATCTTTAAAATCGACACCTAAACCTTTACCGGTAGTATCTAAACCAATTTTTTTATTTAAAAATCCTATAAAATCATTGTAAGCTTTTGCAAATTTTACATTCCCTAAGAGCTTTGCAAGCAACATGCAAGCATTCTTGCCTTTTTCTGGTGTGCTGGCATGGGCAGAAGTACCGTAAGATTTGATTACTATCTCATTCGTTTTCTGCTCAACTTCAAAATTGCCAGGTACACTACTTTGGGCACTTTTTACTTGGGCACTGATTTCATCAATGTTTCCAGCAACGCGTGCCTCGGCATAATCGGGAACCATATTGGGTCTATGACCGCCCTTTAATGACAAAAGCACTGCACCCGTGTCTTTTTCGCCATTAAATGAAATGGTAAAGGTAAAAGTCAGCATTCCCTTTTCTCCATTTATTATAGGATAATTGGCATCAGGGGAAAATCCCATGGTGGGAGCTTCATCGTGTTTTAGATAATACTTCATGCATTCTGATCCACTTTCCTCATCGGTGCCAAAAATGACCCTTACTCTTCTGTTAAATTTAATTCCGGCATCCTTTAAAGATTTTAGAGCAAATAATGCAGCCATAGCAGGGCCTTTATCATCTATAGCTCCTCTGCCGTAAATTCTGCCATTATGAATTTCACCTGCATAGGGCGGAAAAGTCCAACCGCTGCCTTCGGGCACCACATCAAGGTGTACCAAAATCCCAATCATTTCATCACCATCGCCCCACTGGGCCCACCCTGCATAATTGTCAAGGTTCCTCGTCTCAAGACCAAAACTTTTTGCAAGATCCAATGCATAGTTTAGAGCCTTTGCAGGGCCTTCTCCAAAAGGCATGCCTTCTTTAGGTATATCTTTTACACTTCTTATTTTTATTATTTCACTAGTAGCTGTCAGCAATTGCTTCTCATTTAAGGAAATAGCCTTTTCTATATCCATATTATAAACCTCCAACTTAACTTTTCCCATTGTATTTATTATAATATTCCACTTTAACATATTAAATCCTTTTTTGATAAGTTTTTTCTGTAATAATATGAACGGTTCCCCTTTATTCACCATAGATGAATAAAAGGGAACCGCCGTATATTTTTATTCTTATTCACAAGAAAAACTCTATTAAAGTGGCACATGCCATGCCTAAAAAGGCGCCACTTAATACATCAGAAGGGTAGTGCATTCCAGTATATATCCGAGATAAACCTACCATTGCGGCCAGAGAGTATGATATGAGGCTATAAGCAGGAAAATGCATAGCAAGAACTGCCGCCAACGAAAAACCTGCAGTTGTATGTCCAGATGGAAAAGAATGGTCTTTTAAAAGCTTGCTCCAAAATGTATTAACATCAGGTAAAACTAAATAAGGTCTTTTACGGGCTATGGTGTTTTTGAAAAGCTGCACTATTCCCTGGCTGCCTGTTATAGTAACAAATGCCTGCATAGCAGCTGTTTTCGCCTGATCTTTGCCAAATATATATAGAAAAAGGCATGAAAGTACTGTAAAACTCGCACCGCCAAGATGGGTTATCCGGGGCATAAATATGTCTAGCAGCTTGCACTTTATCCGCTTATTTATATATTCAAATAGCCGTTTGTCTTTGTTGTACAGATAATCCCACAGCCCTTTCAAAAAAATCCTCCTCTTCCCATTATCAATCAATAACTTCTACTGTTATGCCTTTTTCCTCAACTGCATTTATAAGCGAATTGATAACTTCACCTTGCCTTTGAATTTCAAAGGTTGAACGCAAGGATTTGCCCATTATTATATGCGTTATATTGTTTTCTTTAGCAAAATCTGCCAAAGTATCATAGATTTTTTCACCAGTTAGAATAGAAACGGTTCCGCCCAAATCCTTTGCCATTTCAAATAACTCTAATAAGATCTTATGCTCTTTTAATTCTCTATTTAGATCTTTTTTATTGTTTACATATATAACCACAAACTGGCCGTCCATTTCCCCAGCCCTGGCAGCTCCTTTTGCTATCAATCTTTTACAACTTTTCTGGGGTGTTACACAGACCATAATTCTATGCCGCACACCAGGGTCAAAAACGACCATCATTATAAATCTCCTCTCTTGTCTTTTTACCTAATGATATTATATATAAAATCAACTGGTTTAGCAATGTATAGAAAAAGTAGCGCTCTTTTGCTTTTGACGTAGATGTCACAGTGGCCTGCGTATCTTACCAATTTATGGCTCTTTTCTGAGGGCTTTGTAACTTGACATAATTTTGCTAACTATGTTAAATTGTATAAAAATAGCCAACGCGAAATAATGAATAACTATTTATTAAAAGCCTTTCAACGAAAGCAGCTCATCTGCACCAAAATCATAATATTCTATAGTTTTCACAAATACTGCAAGAAAAGGGGGAGTTCTTTGGATATACTTTCAAGAAAATTCACAGAAGTCTCTTTATCAGTTTTACCAATAACGGTTTTAGTAATATTATTAAATTATACATTGATTCCGATAGAAACAGAAATGCTTGCTAGATTCTTAATAGGTGCTTTGCTGGTCATAATAGGTCTTGGAATATTTTTGTTTGGAGCAGAAATCGGCGTCGTACCCATTGGCAATCTGATGGGAGAAACAGTAGCAATGACTAATAATTCTTACTCGGTTGCCATATTAGGATTTATTCTCGGTTTCTTGATTACTGTAGCTGAGCCCGATTTGCAAATACTTGCTCGACAAGTAAATATAGCATCAGGCGGGATTATATCTGACATATTAATACTAATTGTAGTTTCAATTGGAGTAGGAATTATGGTAGCTATAGGTCTGCTTAGAATTCTATACGAAAAGCCTTTGAATAGGCTCCTTACCTTTGTTTATTTCATAATATTTTTATTGGGTTTGAAAACCACGCAGGAATTTTTGGCTATTTCAGTAGATGCTTCAGGTGCCACAACAGGAGCCATGACAACCCCTTTTATATTAGCTTTAGGTTACGGTGTTTCTCAATTAAAAGGTGGAAAAACCTCTGATGAGGACAGTTTCGGCATGGTCGGAATTGCCTCTGCCGGACCTATTTTTGCTGTAATGGTAACGAGCATCATTGCCGGTTTAAAAGATATAACAGGTACTGCAGAAGCATTTGTGCCAAATACCGGAATACTGCTACCGTATTTTCGGGTATTTCCTCAATTTTTACAGGAATCCTTGCTGACCTTGCTTCCACTGTTTGTTTTGTTTGAGATATTTGATATGGTAAAATTTAAGTTAAATAAAAAACACAAGCATGCAATATTAAAAGGACTTTTGTACACATATATCGGCCTTACATTATTTTTGGTCGGTGTCAATGCTGGCTTTATGGAAGTTGGTAGGGTAATGGGTGAAGGCATAGCAAAAGATCACATCTGGGCATTACCTATAATTGGATTTTTCTTGGGCATGGTAGTGGTACTTGCTGAGCCTGCAGTTTACGTGTTAACCGAGCAGGTTGAGGACGTTACAGCTGGATATATAAAAAGAAATGTTATATTGGCAACTCTGTCAATCGGCATAGCTTTTGCAGTTGTATTTTCTATGCTAAGAATTATAAAACCAAATTTGAAGCTGTGGCATTTTTTGTTGCCTGGATTTGCACTTGCAGCATTTTTATCGTACATGGTGCCACCTATTTTTGTTGGTATTGCATATGATGCTGGTGGCGTAGCATCTGGCCCCATGACGGCTACATTTGTATTGGCATTCGCCCAGGGTGCCGCTAATGCAATCCCCACAGCTGATGTCATGGTAGATGGTTTTGGTGTCATAGCTATGATAGCAATGATGCCGCTTGTAGCTATACAAATCCTTGGCCTTATATTTAAAATGAAAGCTGGGGAACATGGTCAAAGCCAATCACACAGGGAGGCACAATCATTATGAACTCAACGGGCAAAAATCTTGTTTTGTTTTGTTGTATAGTTGACTGTGGCAAGGGAAGTAAGGTATTAAAAATAGCAAAAAAAATTGGAGCGGTTGGTGGAATTGTTTTTATTGGAAAAGGTACCGTTAGAAATGAGTTGCTAAAGTTTTTAGGCATCCTGGATGTAAGAAGGGAAATATTTATATCGGTCATTGAGGAAGACCTGGAAGATGCGCTTTACGATGAAATAAACAAGAAACTCGGGATAAACAAGCCCAAGCACGGTATTGCTTTTTCTATACCCATAAAAACTCTTGTAAAAATCCATGAAGGAGAATATAAATCCCAAAACAGGGAGAAAGGTGTGGCCAAAGTGAATTACGAAGCTATTTTTGTTATTGTAGACAAAGGATCTTTAGATACGGTAATAGATGCAGCGGAAGCAGCGGGTTCTACAGGAGGCACAGTTATTCATGGCAGGGGTTTAGGAGATCATGAAAAAGCTAAACTATTATTTAATATTGAAATCGAGCCGGAAAAAGATATAGTTTTAATACTGTCAAAAGCTGATAAAACTGAAAATATTGTAAATGCCATAAAGGAAAGACTAAATATAGATAGTCCCGGCGCAGGCATTATTTTTGTGCTCGATGTAAAGCGAACCGAAGGATTGTATGAGGACAACTAACTATCTTCATTGCCATATCCATATTTTTTGTGACTTGAAATTAACTGCTCTATCTCAAGGGCACAACAAAAAGGGCGAACACTCTGTTGTTCCGCCCTTTAGCGTATAAACACTTAATTTACTGTGCTGTTATTCTGAAGTCGACACTCAGCCTGACACCTGGTGTCGCCAAATTCCAACCGGTTAATCTGTAGAGACCCGGCCTTGTGATGATGCCGTCAGCTCTTTGATTCCAAACCTCGCGATAGACAATCTCTTCTCCTGGTTGTAATCTATCAGTAGTTATGGCTTGTGTGAAAACCCTCCCTTGAGACCACTGCCAAACCAGCCTGTCATCCCGGGTTACTCTGAAATCAACTTTTTGTGATGTCCTGTAAGTTAGAGTAAGTGGCACCCTTAGTATATTTTTCTTTTTAAATCGTATTACTATTTGTTCTCCAAGTCTATATACCCCTTTATTTAGCGAAAGGGTATACTGCACGCCATCAAAGGTTCGAGTAACTTCTGGTCTGGTTGATGGCGGCGGAGTAGGTGTCGGCGGTGATGGTGGAGACGGAGGAGAAGGTGGGCAAGGCGGACAATCCGGCGGGTGCGGAGTTTGGCCAGACACCGGGATTAATAATACCTGCCCTACAAATATTAAATCGGGATTTGACAAATTGTTGGCTTCCATTATTGCGGCTACGCTAGTGCCAAATCTTGCAGCAATTTGGGTCAGAGTATCCCCCGCGCGAACTATATATCTTATCAAGCTGAATCCCTCCTTATACGTTTTACCCATTGTAAAGACTATGCATTAATCTAATATATGTTATGTAATTAGTGTTACTATGGTGAAGATAAATTGCCATAAGCTTAATTTAACCCGAAAGATCTTCGTACAGTAAAAAAAGGATATCAGGTAGATATCCTTTAATCTAACTTGCTACTAAGATGTATACAAGTTTAAATGATCTGAACCACTTTTTTCCAAATCAACAGGTTTTTCCGGAAAGGGTTTTAATGTCTTTTCTATTACTTCATCCATAGTATTTACAAATATAAAGCAAAGTTCGTCTTTTACTCTTTGCGGAACTTCCTCCAGATCTTTTGTATTCTCTTCTGGCAGTATAATAGTCTTTATTCCTGCCCTATGAGCTGCCAGGACTTTTTCCTTAATTCCTCCAACCGGAAGAACTCTTCCTCGTAAGGTTATTTCTCCGGTCATGGCAACAGTTCTATCCACAGGCCGCATAGACAGAGCTGAAATAAGTGCGCAGGTGATGGTGATACCGGCAGAAGGGCCGTCTTTTGGTATTGCACCTTCCGGTACATGAATGTGTATATCATATTTCTTATGAAAATCCTCATCTATATTTAATAAGTGGGCTTTTGACCTTACATAACTGTAACCGGCATGGGCAGATTCCTGCATTACATCTCCTAGCTTCCCGGTGAGAATCAGTTTGCCTTCACCCTTCATAACAGAAACTTCTATATTTAAGATATCTCCACCTACTTCTGTCCAAGCAAGCCCTGTAGCCACACCTATTAAATCCTGTTTTTCCATTGTGCCATAATGATAGCGCGGCACACCTAAGAACTTTTCTACTAAGTCTTCGTCTACATCTATAGTATTTTTTTCGCCTTCAACTACAACGCGAGCTATTTTGCGGCAGATTTGTGCTATGGCCCGTTCTAAATTTCGCACACCTGCTTCTCGAGTGTAATTTCGTATAATTTTAATTAAAGCGCTGTCGTGAAAAGTGACATATGACGAATCCAGACCGTGTTCCTTAAGCTGCTTGAGAATAAGATGTCGCTTGGCTATCTCTAATTTTTCATCTTCCGTGTAACCTGGAATCGTCACTATTTCCATGCGATCCAGTAGAGGCCGTGGAATATTGTACAAATTGTTTGCAGTTGCAATAAACATAACTTTGGATAAGTCAAAAGGAATTTCAAGATAGTGATCCGAAAAACTGTTATTTTGTTCCGGATCCAGTACTTCTAACAATGCTGAAGAAGGGTCTCCTCTAAAGTCAGCATTCATTTTATCCACTTCATCCAGCAGAAAAACGGGATTTAGAGAACCAGCTTGACGTATACCCTGAATTATCCTTCCGGGCATGGAACCTACATATGTCCGCCTATGGCCACGGATTTCCGCTTCATCTCTAACACCGCCTAATGATACTCTTACAAAATTCCTTCCCATAGCCCGTGCCACAGATCTGGCCAGAGAAGTTTTCCCAACTCCCGGCGGACCTACCAGGCATAAGATAGGGCCTTTAAGTTTTCCCGACAATTTGCGCACTGCAAGAAACTCGAGTATTCTTTCTTTAACCTTCTTTAGCCCGTAGTGATCTTCATCTAAAACTTTCTCTGCCTTTTGTATATCTACACTGTCCTGCGTATAGATATTCCAAGGAAGCGAAAGCAGCCAATCCAAATACGTTCGAATTACCGAAAGTTCTGCTGAAGCTGTAGGCATTTTTTCCATCCTATCAACTTCTTTTAACATTTTTTCTTGTATGCTTTTCTTCAGCTCAAGAGCTAATATTTTTTCTCGATACTCATCAGCTTCAGCGGTCCTTTCATCCTGCTGGCCAAGTTCCATTTGAATTGCTTTCATTTGCTCTCTTAAATAATACTCTTTTTGGTTCTTTTCTATCTGTTTTTTTACCCTGTAATTAATTTTCCTTTCAATTTCAAGAATTTCTATTTCCTGTGAAATAATCTGGAAAAGTAATTCTAAGCGTTCTTTGAAATTCAGTGTTTCTAAAATTTTCTGCTTGTCTTCTATTTTTATAGATAGATGAGATGCTACAATATCAGCAAAACGCCCTGGATTTGTAACATTTTTTAGGGAAACTAAAATATCCAGTGGCAAATTTTTGGTCATATTAATGTAGTTTTCAAAAAGACTAAGGATACTCCTCATCAGAGCTTCCTCTTGATTATCCGCCTTTTGATCACTTTCTATAACTTCCTTTATTTCAACCTTAAAAAAAGGATCAGTCTGCACGTAGTTTTGAATTACAGCTCTGTTTAAACCTTCAATCAACACTCTAATTGTGTCTTGTGGCATTTTTAATAGCTGCTTTATTTTAGCAACTGTGCCCGTAGTGTAAATCTCGCTTTCTGTAGGAAAATCAACTTTTGCATCCTTTTGAGACACAAGCAATATTTTTTGATCTGCCGCCATTGCATCTTCAAGAGCACCAATTGATTTATCCCTACCAACATCGAAATGCAAAACAACATTGGGAAAGACCAATAATCCACGAAGTGGCACCAGCGGTATGGTTCGATTTGTAGTTTTCCCCACTATACCCCCCCTAATCAAGGTTATATTAACACTTACTTAATCTCTATGTTTAATCTATTCGATAAAACTTTATTAATTCCTTCTCTATTCAAAGCTAAACAGAAACCTTCTCTTTTCTTGCATCCGGCTTTATACCTAAAATGACATTCTCTATAACTTCCTCAATTCTATCAACGGCTATTATATTAATATCATAAGTTTTGAAGCTGTCCTGCCAGTTTTCTTTCGGAATTATTACGGTCTTTGCTCCCGCTCTTTTTGCCGCCTCTATTTTAGCCGGAACACCACCAACGGGTTTTACATAACCGCGTATTGATAATTCTCCTGTCATGGCTACATAGTTGTCGACAGGCAGGTTTTTTATTGCTGAATAAATTGAGACTGCTATGGCCACACCCGCTGAAGGGCCGTCAAGAGGCACGCCACCCGGAAAATTTAAATGGATGTCATAATTTCTATTATCTATGCCCAAGTACTTTCTTAGTACAGTCATTACATTATCCACGGAACCTCTTGCGGTTCCCCGGCGTTTAAGTCGATGGGCATTTCCACCCAGTTCCTCCTCTTCAACAACACCGGTTACTAATAAACTGCCATGACCTTTTTCTGTCTCTATGGCAGTAGCCTCTATCTCTAAAAGGATACCCATATTTGGCCCGTATACCGCAAGGCCATTAACCAATCCAACCTGAGGTTTGGGGTTTACTTTTTTCTCCGGCCTTGGCGTATACTGGCCACTGTTTATCACCCATTCTACATCTCGTGCCTCAATGCGCTTTCTGTTTTCACGGGTAGCAAGGCCTGCAGCCATCTGGATGATATTCACTGCTTCCCTGCCATTTGTAGCGTATTTCTTCACTATATTTACCGACAAGTCATCTATTTCAAATCCTATTTTATCTACTGCATTTTTGACAATAATACCTATATCATCTTGTGACAGAGGTTTAAAAAATATTTCTAAACAACGTGAACGTATAGCCGGCGGTATTTCTTCTGGGTTTCTGGTAGTTGCGCCGATTAACCTGAAATCTGCAGGGAGACCATTTTGGAAAATTTCATGGATGTGACGAGGTATATTTGTATCTTCACTGCTGTAATACGCACTTTCCAAAAATACCTTTCGGTCTTCTAATACTTTTAAGAGCTTATTCATCTGAATAGGATGAAGTTCCCCGATCTCATCAATGAATAGCACTCCACCGTGAGCTTTAGTCACAGCCCCTGGTTTTGGCTGAGGTATTCCAGCAATGCCGAGGGGCCCTGCACCTTGATATATAGGATCATGTACCGAGCCGATAAGTGGATCAGCAATACCTCTTTCATCAAACCTTGCAATAGTAGCATCTACTTCTACAAACTTAGCATCGGGCCCAAATGGCGAACCGGGGGTCTTTTTAGCTTCTTCGAGGACAAGTCTAGCTGCAGCGGTTTTTCCTATTCCTGGCGGTCCGTATAAAATAACATGTTGTGGATTGGGTCCACAAAGGGCTGCACGGAGCGCTTTTAAACCATCGCTCTGACCTACAATTTCGTCAAAGCATGAGGGTCTGGTTTTTTCTGCCAAAGGTTCTGTAAGACATATTTGTCGCAGGCGTTCTAGTTTCTCCATCTCTTTTCGAGATTCTCTATCAACGGCAACTTTACTTCCCTGCTGGCTTTTTAACAGATTTAAAAAATAAAGCCCGATAACTATGGCAAAAAAAATTTGAATCAGGCTCAGTACGTTCAAAGTAACATTCATGTTGAAGTTCCTCCTTATCGAGCTTTGACATTACCGACACTGTTTATATTATTTATTAATAAAAGTTTTTTTATAACCCAGTTTTAATTTAAAAAAGGACAATAAAAAGGGAACCGTCCCTTATTAACTTTAAGGAACGGTTCCCTAATATTAATTCAATAATTTATGCAGTTACTTCTTTCTTTTTGCCTTTTTTTCGATCCGATGTAACTATTATTGGTTCTTCGCGATTAAGTACTACTTCTTTAGTTACTACGCATTTAGCAATATCATTTCTGTGAGGAAGTTCATACATTATATCCAGCATGATGTCTTCCATTATGGCTCTAAGGCCTCGTGCACCAGTCTTTCTACGGATTGCTTCTTGAGCAATTACGGTCAGTGCCTCGTCAGTGAATTCCAGCTGAGAATTATCCATCTCAAAGAGTTTTTGATACTGTTTCACTAAGGCATTTTTAGGTTCCTTTAAGATTTTGACCAGAGCTTTTTCATCTAAAGCTGAAAGTGTTACAATTACCGGCAATCTTCCAATGAATTCGGGAATCATGCCGTACTTTAGCAAATCTTCCGGCATGAGATGTGTTAAAATTTCTCCTACATCTCTTTGTTCCTTACTCTTGATTTCGGCCTCAAATCCTATAGATTTCTTGCCAATGCGATTCTCAATTATTTTATCTATACCTTCGAAAGCACCACCGCATATGAAAAGGATATTTGTGGTGTCTATTTGAATGAACTCCTGATGAGGATGTTTGCGGCCACCTTGAGGTGGAACACTCGCTACAGTTCCCTCCAATATTTTGAGCAGAGCTTGCTGGACACCTTCACCTGATACATCTCGCGTAATCGATGGATTATCTGATTTGCGTGCAATTTTATCTATTTCATCTATATATACTATACCTCTCTCTGCCTTCTCCACATCATAATCGGCAGCCTGTATCAGTTTCAAGAGAATATTTTCCACATCTTCACCGACATAGCCGGCCTCAGTTAAAGATGTTGCATCGGCTATGGCAAAAGGCACATTTAAAATTTTAGCAAGAGTCTGAGCCAAAAGGGTTTTACCGCTACCTGTTGGCCCAAGCATTATTATATTGCTTTTATGAAGTTCCACATCATCCATCTTGCCCTGATAGTTTATTCGCTTGTAATGATTATACACAGCTACAGATAGGATTTTTTTGGCTTTTTCTTGACCTACCACATATTGATCTAGAATTTCTTTGATTTCATGAGGTTTTGGTATATCAGCAAAATCCATTTCTGCATCTTCGCTGAATTCTTCTTCTATTATTTCATTGCATAACTCAATACACTCATCACAAATATAAACGCCGGGACCTGCTACTAATTTGCGTACCTGATCCTGTGTTTTACCGCAGAATGAGCATTTTAGTTGACCTTTTTCGTCGCTAAATTTGAACATGTTTCACTCTCCTTTCCGGCTTACTTCCTCTTTTGGATCACCTCATCAATCAAGCCGTACTCCAAAGCTTCCTTAGATGACATAAAGTAATCCCTATCTGTATCTCTGTCTATCTTTTCGATTGGTTGTTTTGTGTGCTTTGAAAGTATTTCATTTAATATTTCTCTCAAGCGGAGAATCTCTTTAGCATGTGTTTCAATATCCACTGCTTTTCCTTGGACACCGCCCCAGGGCTGATGTATCATGATGCGTGAATTAGGCAGTGCATACCTCTTACCTTCAGTTCCCGCTGCAAGAAGCACCGCACCCATGCTTGCAGCAAGGCCCATACAAATAGTAGAAACATCTGGCTTTATATATTGCATGGTATCATAAATGGCAAGACCTGCTGTGACGGAGCCCCCAGGGCTATTGATGTAAAGGCGTATGTCCTTATCTGGATCTTCCGACTCCAAATATAACATCTGAGCTATAACAAGACTTGCAACAGTATCGTCTATGGCCGTTCCAATAAAAATAATTCTCTCCTTAAGTAGTCTGGAATAGATATCATATGCCCTTTCACCACGGTTTGTTTGTTCCACAACAATCGGAACTAAACTCACTTGCAAATACCTCCTTAAAATTAAACCGTTTTTTCACTACTATTTTCATCGCTAGCAGTGTCGGCTTCTTCTGTCTCTATTATATCATCTTTGCTCTTTTCTATAACTTTAGAATTTGAGATTAGAAAATCAAAGATTTTTTCCGTTAAAATCGAATCCTTTATGCCTGCAATATCTTCCGGTCTCAGATTTTTCTTATAATCTTCAACCGTCAGCTTGTAACTCTCTGCTAATTCCTTGATTTTGTTCTCCAGCTCTTCATCGGTCACTGTAATGTTTTCTCTCTTGCCTACTTCCTCTAAAATCAGCGATATCTTTACATTTTCTAAAGCTCTGTCACGAAAACTTTCTCTGAATTTCTCAGGGGTCATACCCGTTGCATTCAAATAAGATTGGAAATCATATCCGCGGTATCTTAAACTCAAAGCAAAATCAAGGACTAGTCTATCGATTTCTTGATTTACCATAACTTCAGGAATTTCTACCTCTGTAACTTCCTTTAATTTATTCACAATAGAAGCCTTTAATGAGCCATCTTCGATTGATTTGGCCCGTGCCTCTAACTTTTTCTTTATGTCTTGTTTGAGTTCATCTAATGTCTCAAATTCGCTGACATCCTTGGCAAAATCGTCATCGAGAGGCAGTAATTCTTTGGTTTTTAGCTCCTTTAAAGTCACGTTAAATACTGCTTTTTTCCCTGCCAGTTTCTCCGGTTTGTAGTCTTCGGGGAATGTCACCTCGATATCCTTAGTGTCACCAACATTCATTCCAATGACTTGTTCTTCAAAGCCCTTAACGAACATTCCTGAGCCTAACTGAAGAGGATAGTTTTCTCCATTACCGCCTTCAAAGGGTTCATTGTCTACAGTGCCTTTAAAATCTATTACAGCAATATCCCCGTTTTGGGCTGCTCTGTTTTCCACCGCAACAAGCCTTGCATTTTGTTCCTGCAAAGCGGAGAGCTCTTTTTCAATATCTTCATCAGTTACATTATAGACAATTTTTTCTACTTCTAAACCTTTATATTCTTTAATTTTTACTTCAGGTTTTACCACCACTTCTGCGGTTGCTATAAAGGGCTTGCCGACTTCTATTTGTTGGATATCGTAAGTCGGCTGATCTACAGGTTCTAACTTGAATTCTTCTACTCCTTTTTGAAAAGCTTCCGGTAATAAGAATCTAGCGGCATCTTCATAAAAAACTTCAGGCCCGTAATGCATTTCGATAAGCTTTCTCGGAGCCTTTCCGCGACGAAATCCAGGGACTGCGAAACGCTTGACATTTTTTTTGTATGACCGCTCCATTGCAGCTTCAAACTGCTCTGCATCAATCTCAAAGTTTAAGTATGCCTTGTTATTTTCTATCTTTTCCAGGTTGACTTTCATTATGCTCCTCCCTTACAATCACCGTAAATTCCATTTCTTTTGATATTATAGCACAAATTATATGTGCGCAACAAAAAATTATGTAATAAAATAACACCTCGGTATGGACCGAGGTAGTAAAATCCACATATTAAAATATGGTGCGGGCAAGAGGATTTGAACCTCCACGGGATTTAATCCACCAGATCCTAAGTCTGGCGCGTCTGCCAGTTCCGCCATGCCCGCATGGTGGGTCATGGAGGACTCGAACCTCCGGCACCCTGATTAAAAGTCAGGTGCTCTGCCACCTGAGCTAATGACCCTATTTGGCTGGGGCGGCAGGATTCGAACCTACGATGCAGGAGCCAAAGTCCTGTGCCTTACCGCTTGGCGACGCCCCAATTACCTATATAAATGGGGTGGATAGTGGGACTTGAACCCACGGCCTCCAGAGCCACAATCTGGCGCTCTAACCATCTGAGCTATACCCACCATATGGCGCGCCCGAGAGGATTCGAACCTCTGACCTACGGATTAGAAGTCCGTTGCTCTATCCAGCTGAGCTACGGGCGCCTGGAGCGGGAGACGGGATTTGAACCCGCGACATTCAGCTTGGAAGGCTGACGCTCTAGCCAACTGAGCTACTCCCGCCTGGTCGGGGCAGAGGGACTCGAACCCCCGACCCCATGGTCCCAAACCATGTGCGCTACCAAACTGCGCTATGCCCCGACTGACCAAAGACAATGTATAGTATACATTAAATAGCTTTTTGAGTCAAGATTATTTTAGCATAACTTTCGTGGTATTTCAAACAGATTTTTCTTTTTATTGTAAAATAGCTTGATTATATTGTGTTTAAACGGGCATTAATTTGCCCATCGATTATTTCCAAAATACCATAGGTGCCTGGGCCGCCGCCTCTGGGCAATACAATACTTCCCGGATTGAAAAATAGTATATTATCAATATATGTATTTTCCGGAACATGAGTGTGACCAAATACTACGATGTCAGCCGAAATCTCTTTTGCTCTATTAAACAGCTTATCATATCCGTATTGAACTCTATATGCGTGTCCGTGTGTTAAAAAAATCTTTTTGCCCTGAATCTCCAGTATTTTTTCAGTAGGTTCAAATATATGACCATCACAGTTGCCCGCTACAAAGTATACCTTGTATCCCTTATTTTCAAAATGCCTGGCATCGGCCACCAAATCTCCGGCGTGAAGAAGTATGTCTATATCACCCATGTTGTCCAAAGCTTTTTCAGCTATGCTTTTTAATCCATGTGTATCACTCAATACGCCTATTTTCAACTTCTTCCTCCTGCATGTGTTTAAAAAGGTGTTTTTTTATTTTTTCTACAGCCTTTGCTCGGTGACTTATATTGTTTTTTTCATTTGCCGAAAGCTCAGCAAAGGTTTTATTTATTTCTGGCACTAAAAAAACTGGATCGTATCCAAAGCCCCCTGTTCCTCTAGGGCTTAAAGCAATAAGGCCTTCCAAAGTGCCTTGTTCCAAGAATGTTTTTCCGTCTGGAAAAACAAGAGCCAGGCTGCATACAAATTGAGCCTGTCTTTTATCTAAAGGAACACCTGATAAATTTTTAAGGAGTTTTTCTATATTTTCTTTATCAGTAGCATGCTCGCCTGCGTATCTTGCCGTAAAAACACCTGGCTCACCATTTAAGATATCAACCTGAAGACCCGAGTCATCAGCCAGTGTGGGTAAACCTATCTTTTGGCATACAGTAGTTGCTTTTATAAGCGCATTTTCGTCAAAAGTTGAGCCGGTCTCTTTTATGTCAATATCAGGAAACTCATGTAAAGATATGATGCTAAATTTAGCAGGCTGCAACATCTTTTTAAACTCTAAAAACTTACCTTGATTTTTGGTTGCAATGACTAGGGTTTTCATATGTTCCAGTCTCCAGTTAAATATCTAATAGTAAATTCTTTTGTATTTGAATAAGCTCTGAAATTCCTTTAAAGGCTAAGCTCATTAAATCGTCCATATCTTGCCTGGAAAAAGGGAAAGCTTCTCCTGTTCCTTGGATCTCAACAATTTGACCTGTATCTGTCATAATCACATTCATGTCAACCTGTGCTCTAGAATCTTCTTCAAAATTTAAATCCAGTAATTTCTCACCATCAACTATTCCCGTGCTAATAGCAGCAACATAGTTGTTGATGGGATTTGTTTCTATTAAATTATTCCTTCTTAAAAAGCCAATTGCATCTGCCAATGCGATAAAAGCACCGGTTATTGAAGCTGTTCGAGTGCCACCGTCTGCCTGAATTACATCACAATCCAGCCAGATCGTTCTCTCGCCCAAAGCAGAAAGGTTTACGACTGATCTTAAAGCTCTTCCTATTAATCGCTGAATTTCCATAGTTCTGCCACTGGGTCTTAACGTTTCACGGGGGTTTCTTATTTCGGTAGCTCTGGGCAGCATGGAATACTCAGCTGTAATCCAACCTTGCCCTTTGCCTCTTAAAAACGGCGGCACCTTGTCATCCACCGTTGCTGTGCAAATTACTTTTGTATCTCCTGCTTCAATGAACACGGAACCTTCCGCATATTTATTGAAGTTTCTAGTTATGGTTATAGGGCGAATTTCGTCATTGGCCCTTCCATCTACTCTTGGCAAAATATCCATCCTCTCTTAAAGCTAATAAAGTTATTTTATATAAAATTTATATGCTATCGGGATTGACATAAAGTGGTTTGAAAATAGGTGTTTCAAGAACGGTACCTTCAGGTAAAGCTCCTGCTTTGCCTTCAACCTGTATGGATACTGTTTCAACTCCGGGGAAACTTGAAACGGTAAGCACCACCGAATTAACGATGGATTGTTCCACGTCAATTCCCCCTCCGTATCCCTCAATTTCTTTAGAAAAATTGACCAACACTTCACCATCTTTTTGAATTACATCTAAAACTTTTGTATCTTTCGGCAGCAATGATACAAGACCTGTATGCTCTGCAGGACCCTTAATCAATTCTTCTAAAGCGGTTTTAATCACATTATCGGTTTTAGGTACCATGCGAGTTACCGGAACAAAATAGCTAAAACTTCCTGTTGAACTTCCACCCTTAAAATATAAAGTTACGGGCACTACTTCTGCTGAAGCTGTAACTGGCGTTTCTAAATTTATATTTTGTCGCTTAAGTACTTGGTTTAACTGATTGCCATTGGGTGTTCTATCAAGCAGCTTGCCTTCAACCAATATTTGAACTTCATCAACCGTAGGAAATTCCGTCAGTGTATATACTACGGCGTCAATTGCAGTTTGCTCTGCTGCAGCATCTGAAGTCTGTATGAAGTTGGAATTAAAATCAACTTTGGCTATACCATCCCGTATGGTCATTCCCAAAATCTTTGTACCCTCAGGCAGCGGAGCTCTTAGCCCTTTTTCTGCAAGTTCCGCTCTAAGCCCTTCGCTATCTACAAGGCTTTCCAATGCCGCCCTTCCTATTCCCTCAACCCATGGAATATCCCTTGTAACAGGCACCAAGAGGCCCCGTTCATTTACAAAATAAAATACCGTTTTTCTAAAGTGTCCAAGGGTTTCTTCCGAATCCTCTTCAGACTCAGGAAGCTCTTCCTCAGAAGGTTCCCGGTTCAGAAAGCCACACCCTACAGCACCTATTAATAAAAACAATATGACTAACATACAAATAATCTTTTTTGGCATATAAAAACCTCCTCTTCCTGATTTAATTAATATATATTAAGATGAAGAGGTTTTTTATGCCGACAAAGTGTTTATTTGTGTTTCATTGTCTGTTTAAAGTATCCCCCTTTACTTGCCCTAGTATCCATTATAGTTATAAAAGCAGTGCTGTCATTTTCATCAATATAATTCAGAAGACTTTTAAGTTCTTTCCTTGGCAAAGATACAATTAAAACTTCCTTAAAGCCTTCTCTTCCTTTACCTTCTAAAGATGTTACGCCAAAGCCCATATTGCGAATCATATCACCTATATCATGTCTTTCAGTAATTATCTGAACGGTAGTTAGGCCAAGGGCAAGTTTTTCTTCAATAAAGCTTCCCATAAAGTTTCCCGTGGCGAATCCTAAGGCATAAACTACCAAATTGACCGGGTTACTTAAACCGCTAACTACCTTATTTAAAGCTGTTATATAAATCATTACTTCAAAAAAGCCAATACTTGCCGCTATTAGGCCTTTACCTCGAACAAGCATTAATGTCCTCATAGTAGCCAAAGACATATCTAAAACACGAGCAAGGAATATAAATAAATATCCCCCCACAAAAGAAAGCAACACAAATTCCTCCTATGAGCAATTTCCTTTAATTCCAAAGTAATAATATCAGAACAATTATCAAGTGTCAATTGACGCTTCCGCAAAGATAATCGACAATGCCTTGAAGTATCCCTTGAGCGACCTTTTGTTTAAATTCATCGGTTACAATCAGGGCAAGGTCATTGCTATTTGTCAAAAATCCTACCTCAACTAATGCTGAGGGCATTTTAGTCTCCCTAGTAACGACGATACCGGGTCGCTCTACAATACCTCTGTTGTGAAATCCGGTATGACTTACAATGGCTTTTTGCAATGCCTGTGCCAATAATTTTTTCTGCGGATCGGGATAATACAAAGTCTCAGTGCCCGTTGCGCTGCTTGTTGCCGAATTGTGATGAATGCTGATAAATAAATCAGCGTTAATTTCATTTGCCATACCTGCCCGAGCATATAGGTTGACAAATGTATCGTCTTCTCGCGTCATAAAAACTTTGGCACCATTTGATTCCAATAAGCTTTTTAATTTTAAAGCGATATCAAGGTTCAAGTCTTTTTCTTTAACACTTCCAACTATAGCACCAGGATCACTGCCTCCATGGCCTGGATCAATAACTATAAGCTTGTTACTTAAAGGCAATAAGGAAGAACTTTTATGTAACGCAAATTTGACATTTGACGTGGGTGATGATGATAACATCTCACAACTCACAAATGAGCTTAAGTTTATAACTATCTCCAAATTGTAAGTTTTAGCATCTTTCACCTTGGCTAGTTCGATATAGTCTATAATTCCATCTGCTATTTTTATCACATTGCGGTCAAGGAGGTTTTTACCAATTGCTGCGCCAGGCACTATAACTTTAAGTTGTTTTTTGTATGTATCGTCTTTTAATTCATAAAAAACCTCGTCACTGGATAAAATTTCAACAAGGGAAACATCTCCCTGACTTGTGACTTTTACATCTTCTATCGTGAAAGGTTGAGAAAATACAACCGAAAAAACGTTGTCAGCCTGAAACACTTGATAACTTGTATCATTTTTCAAATCAAATACTACCCGCACTGTATCATCTGCAAATTGACCTATGCGTACATCTTTAACAAAGTTATTATCAGGAACATGTGGAATGTCAATTTCCGAAAGGCCAATATTTTTTATATCCAAAACCAGTCTATCTGGATTTGATAAAAAGAAGTAATCTGCATTAGCAGCATTCGTAGTTGTAATCTCTGCTATAAATTGACGTTTCTTATTTTCAAAGGTTAAATCCTCTAAAATATTATCAAAATATGTAAATGATACAAAAATGCTTTTCTTGTCTGGGGAACTATATGTTTTATAAGCTGCATTAGAGCTAAGCTCTAATACGATTCGAGTAATCGGTGGCTCTATTGAAATTTCACCTGCTATGGCTTTCTCTAAACAGCTATCATACACATATAAAGCATTGTTCTGAGTGTCTAGTCTTCCTTTTACATCAATTGCAAGTCTCCTGTCATCTTGTATTTCAACTGCGGAATACTCCAAAGGGCTGTCGCCTGTTATAACAACCGTAGGTTTGCCTTCAATTACCTCATAAGCTAAATCTACAACTTTAGCGTCCGCGCGGTTTATTATAACTCTTCTGAGGTCATTATCCCAGCTTACATCGGCTCCAAGACTTTCGCTTAAAAATCGAAGTGGAACCAAAGTTCTGTCATTTACTATCTTAGCAGGTACATCCAGGACCACTTCTTGACCATTTACTAAAGCTTTTACATCATCGATTTTTAAAATAATTGTTTTTGAAGAGGTTATTATTTGAACTTGTCTATTATCATTGTCCCAGTAAACCTCAGCTCCAAGATTTTCTGAAATCACGCGAACCGGTGCTAAGGTCCTGTCATTTACTATTATAGGTGCGACATCAGATTCAATCTTTTCCCCATTTATGTAAATTTCAATGGGTTTTGCAGATGCCATACATAAAACAGGTATACTTAAAATTAAGAGAAAAAGTGTTGCGAAAAATATTTTTTTGTGCATTGTCACATAACCTCCTATGATTGTTACGGCCGCAAATCTATGTCTATATACTTCGACTTTATATTTCAAAATCCTTTAGAAAAAGACAAGTGTAATAGAATTGTAAAGTTGAAAGCAAAAAATTAAAGGCTGCTTTTGCAGCCTTTTTTGCACTTTTAATTCGTTAAAACATTGTACCATTTATCAGGTTCTATTGGATTTTGAATATTTATGTTGCCAGTTATATAGCCTAATTTTACGCCACCCACTAAAAATTGTACCTTTTCAATTCCGTCTATAGAGGTGAGTGTCCGCACAACAGATTCTACCGCAATTTCTGCATACTGAGTCTTATCGCTAAATTTAATAATGACACTACTGTCTAAATCAACTACCGCAACACCATCTTTTATCTGTAAACTCTTTATCATCTTATCATCTATAGTGCCTAAACTTCCTATTTCCCCAGCACCTTTAAAGAGATGTTGCAGAGCGGCCCTCGCTTTATCTTCAGCTTTAACTGAAACTGCCTTGCTGTTATTTTCTTCTCCCGACTGAATTATGTCAGATTTTATGGAAACTGGAATTAAGTACTTTGTCGTCTTGTCAGGGTAATAAATTGTAAGGTATTTACACAACTCCTCAGGCTCTTCTTTATCTTCCTGATAAGATTCAGGATCTTTTAAGTTTATATAGGTAGGTCGTTCAAGAGATGTCGCATATGGTTTTCCATTAACATTTATATTTACCTTCGTTATATTTTCGCAGTCAGTCAGTGTATACAGAATCTGGCATCTCGCCAGTTGTGCTTTATCTCCTACAAAGGCATCACCTGAAATATCCAAGGAAACAGTATCACCGCTTATCTCCAGAGTGTTGAGCCGTGTATTTGTCAATGTGTTTTTAAATCCCGTAGGCACAATTCCAGAAAACAAGAGATTAAGGGCAGAACTTATTTCCGGCTCTGAATCATCGATGTGGCAGGTTACGGGCGTCAAAAATCCATCTTTTATATAATATACCAATACCTTTTTCCCGGATGAGACCGAATAAACGTCTTCAGAGACAGACTCTGTATCAATAGCAGACTGCCCACTACATCCTGTCAGTATAAAAACTATAAATAAAATAATTATAGCGTGGGGTAGTCTTTTCACAAAAAGCCCTCCAAAAATTAAATGTTTTACTCTATTTTACCATATAAGCTTTATTTTTGCTATTCACAAACTGACCATTTCTTTTTTGCCTTAAAAATCGTTCTTGGAGCCAGCTTTCATTTATGTGATAGCTTAAAGTAAGGAGACTATCGATAAGATGCACATTTTCCACAGCTATATCTTTATCATCAATATTAATATCTACCGGAGTAAAATTCCATATACCGCGAACATCCGTGTTTGTCAGTATTTTCACAATTTTCTCTGTCTGGTCTTGGGGCACGGTGAGGACTGCTATATCAACATCATTTCGGTTTATGTAATACTCCATATCTTCAACCGGATATATGGGAATATTGTTGATTTTGCGACCCACAAGACTTGGATTGGTATCAAAAATTGCAATTATATTAAAACCATGTGCCGCAAATCCGGCATAGTTTGCCAGAGCCTGGCCTAAATTACCAGCCCCTATGATTACCATTTTATGAGAAGTATTTATGCCCAATATTTTGGAGATCTCTGTATAAAGCTGAGCTACATTATAACCATATCCCTGTTGGCCAAATTCGCCAAAATTATTTAAATCTTGCCTTATTTGAGAAGCAGTAAAACCTAAAAGTTTGCTAAGTTCTTGAGAAGACACCCGCTCAACATTTTTTCTTAAAAGCTCCCCGAGACATTTATAATATTTGGGTAGCCGTTTAATCACTGCTATGGAAACCTTTTTTATTTCACCGGGTAGTTCCACAGTATCACCCCGTATGTGATTAATTTAACATAAATATATCACAACATAATTTTGCAGTCAAATTTTTCGAATTTTAACACAGATTTTGTGTCATCATAAAAGGAAATAACTCTCGAATATTATATATATGCATACATTTAGGAAAGGATGTCCTAAAAATGAGCCATTGGGCATTAAATACAGTGATTTTAGCAGCAACGAATTTTCTAACCGGCACTATTGGCTTTTTTTACAGACTGGTTTTGTCTAAATACTTAGGCCCTGAAGGCATGGGAATTTACCAGCAGACACTGGCTTTTTTTGGCACAGCAATAACCGTAGTAACAGCAGGTATTCCTGTGTCCATATCAAAGCTGGTAGCCGAAAACCGGGCAGATCCTTTTAAAAAAGCTCACATAGTATTTTCGGCTTTTGTGTTGACGACGGCTTTTTCCCTTTTCGGAACAGCTTTTCTGATTATTTTATCTAATGCCTTAAAACTTAAAGTGCTTCTCATAATTTTGCCTGCTTCAATATTTGTAGGCTATTCTGCTGTCATGAGAGGATATTTTTTTGGCATTCAAAACATAGCACCGGTACAGTGGTCAAATATATCGGAATGCATCTTTCGCACTTTATTGGGAGTGTTTTTTATAAGTAGCAATTTGTTGCTGCAATTTGAAGGGCAAACCCGTGGTGCAGTTAGTGCCCTGACCATTGGAGAATTTATATCCTTAGTTTTGCTTTTTACATTTTTTTCAAAAAACATCAACATTTATAATTTTCGCAGAAAAAATCCACTCATAAAAAACATTAAAGATATTTTAACTATCGCAATACCTATATCGTTTAGTCAAATAATTAATTCTACTTCACATTCTGTTGAAGCGCTTTTAGTTCCAAAAAGCCTTGTCATGGCAGGTCTTTCTTCTTCTGAGGGTTTATCACTATTCGGCAAGACCTCTGGTATGGTATTGCCGCTAATATTTTTCCCCGCACTTTTTATAAGGGCGATGTCTTCAAATATTATTCCGCAAATTGCTACAGCTTTAGCATCGGGAAACAAAAAGTACGCTTTTAAATCATCTCAGCAAGCCTTATTTCTCACATCCTTTTATTCCTTCGCTGTAACAGCATTTTTTGTTGCTCTTTCAAAGCCTTTAGCAGAGCTCCTGTTTCCCGGTTATGAACTCGAAAATCTCATTATAGGATTTGCGGCTGGTATCCCCTTTTATTACATAGAAAGCATCTTAATGTCAATACTCAGGGGCATAGGCAATAATACTACTCCTATAACAACCGCAGTCTCTACATTTTTTATGACAAATCTAATATTGTATTTTTGTATTACCAAAACACCTTTGGGAATTTACGGGTATTCTGTTGCCTTAATTACTGCATCAGCTATAGCTATACATATAAGCTTTCGGCAAATAGAACAAACCTTTGGAGAAAAATTTGACATGATGGATATTATCCTAAAACCCTTGATATGCTGTGCATTTATGACATATATTATGACACAAGTCTATATGCCATTGGTCATTTTAGAGCTGCCAAACATAATCTGTATAATAGCAGACCTTCTTTTTGGGCTTAGCGGCTATTTAATACTTGCCCTGGCTTTAGGCATTGACTTGAAAAAGTTAAAACAAAAATACTAATTTGAGTTATTAGGCGCAATCTATTGTAAATCAATTAAAGGAGGGGAACTTTAAGAACAATTAATGAAAACATATAGACGATTTCAGCGACTGTCTAACGGTCACTACCTTGCCATGTATATAACCAGGCACAAAACGCCTTTAAAAACCAATGCATACATTGTAGCCATATGTATTTTCCCGACGAAACGGGAGTGCAATTATTGGTTCAGGCATCAGGAACAAGTAATTGCAAAGCGCGTCAATACTTGGGGAATGGAAGGCATGTTAATTGCGTTAAAGTGGTTGAAGGAGCTGGAAAATATCATTCGTCCAGGAGAATCAATAGTGATTTACTGGGTTGATGAACGCAGAGGCAGAGCTTTTAGATTTCTTGAGAGATACGGATATAAAAAAGGTGTATATTTAGATCGACCCTGTTATATTCTAAATAAAAACGGCTCGTTGCGAGATTAAAAAACAAGGAGTAGAATTGCTACTCCTTGTTTTAAACATTAAATCTGAAACTGATAATATCGCCGTCTTGAACTACATAATCTTTTCCCTCTAAACGCAGCTTGCCCATATCCCTGGCTTTGGCCATAGAACCGCACTCTTTAAAGTCTTTAAAGTTTACTACCTCTGCCCTAATAAAACCCCGTTCAATATCGGAATGTATTTTGCCTGCAGCTTTTTTCGCAACGGTGCCTTTCTTAATTGTCCAAGCCCTGACCTCATCTTCGCCGGCAGTTAAAAAAGATATCAGGTTTAGTCTATCATAAATGGCCTTTGCAAGCAGATCAATGCCGGATTCTTTTATATTTAACTCCTCCAAAAATGCAATTCGGTCCTCTTCATCTAATTCACTGATTTCCACTTCCGCTTTAGCACTGACCTCAAAGACAGGTAGATTCCTCCCGAGGCAATAACTTAAAACCTGGTCTCTTTGCTCATAGCCTTGAGCTAGCTGCTCTTCGTCCACGTTGACTACGATTATCATAGGTTTGGCAGTAAAGAAATCAAGGTGTTCCAGGACCTTTTGTTCCCCTTCGGAAAGATTTATACCTGCAAGTCCAATTTCATTTTCCAAAGAATCACGGAGCTTCTCAAGGACTTCCCTTTCAGCTATCTGCTCTTTTGTAATTTTCTTGCTGGTATTGATTCGTTCAATTCTGGTTTCCACCAGCTGTAAATCAGCTAACAGCAATTCCATATTTATACTTTCAATATCTCTAATTATATCTATAGAACCTTCTGTGTGAATAACACTTTCATCTGAAAAGGCTCTCACTATGTGAACCAAACAATCCACCTGTCGTATGTTGTCGAGAAATTGATTTCCGGAACCCTTACCCTCACTGGCACCTCTGACCAAACCCGGAACATCTATTACTTCAATCTGAGCATATGTAATCTTTTTGGGCTTGTAGACCTCAGCTAAAAAATCAATTCTATCATCAGGCACCTTGGCAAGCCCTCTATTAGCATTAACCTTGCCGCTTTGAAAAGCACTGGTTTCCACGTTCGCATGTGTCAGCAAATTAAAAAACGTAGTTTTACCTACTGTAGGCAATCCAACTAATCCAACTTTCACTGTAATCAATCACTCCTTGTAAACTGTTTTCCACCGAAAATCGCAGCTACATACTATAACCAAACAGGTATAGTCACATTCAGCCTTATATTGATAGCTCTAAAAATTAAAAAAAAAACGTAGCAACGGCGTTCCGCTCTACGTCTAAGTTTCATTTTGGTGGAGAATAGGGGAGTCGAACCCCTGACCTCCTGAATGCCATTCAGGCGCTCTCCCAACTGAGCTAATTCCCCAAGTTTACAAAGTATCACCCACAAGCATTTACTAGTATAATAGTTTTTTTTAATGTTGTCAAGAATGTTTTTGGTGGGCGCGGCAGGTTTCGAACCTGCGACCTCTTGAATGTGAGTCAAGTGCTCTCCCACTGAGCTACGCGCCCTTTTGTTGGTGGAGATAAGGGGGATCGAACCCCTGACCTTCTGATTGCGAACCAGACGCTCTCCCAGCTGAGCTATATCCCCTCCAGTGAAACTATTATAATACAAAGCCACTTAAAATTCAAGGTATGTCCTATTTTATTTGTTGTTATTCTGTGATA
>NZ_JAFFJA010000001.1 GCF_021991635.1 Tepidanaerobacter sp. GT38 | reverse complement strand
ATACCCTGCCCAGAAAAATCCTGGGCTACCAGCAACCAGCAGAACTCTTTTTCCGGGAAATAAAGCGGCTAACTTCTAAATTCAAAATTCATGATTGAGAAACCCAACATCATTCGGGTTTCCAAAAAATGTGTCGCATTTAATATTGCAATTTAAGATGTTTAATAACAATTACTTTTTTATTATACTTTTATAGACTGATGTGGAGATAAAATGTTATACTTACTTATTACTACAATTTATTTCACTGGTAAAAATAATTTACTCGCAAGGATTAAATTGTTCCCGAGGGGATGTATAGAATAATGTATCTTGCAACATATACCATAGACATAACTGCACTTTTTTACTTGATGGGTTTGCTGCATTCCAGCACTTCTTTAAAACTCAATCGAAAAAAGCCATTTTTGATTGCTATCATCTTCACAATAATTATTATTCTCTCTGAAGCAGGAACTGTATTTGCTGACAATGGAAGCTTAAACCTACGCACCATAAATATTTTATGCAATATCCTAGGATTTGCTCTAACTCCTATCATCCCAATTGCGATGATTTTAATTTTTGATGAAAGAATTTTTATAAGCCACAAACTTCTGCTGGTCCCTACACTTATAAATATAGTTGCTACAGCTCTATCGCCACTATATGGATATATTTTTTATATAGATATTAAAAATCATTATTCAAGAGGAGATTATTTTTTCATCTTCATAATAGTTTACATTATAAATTTTATACTTCTCATTATCAGTACTTTAGAAGCAGGTATATGTGGCATAGTATTGGCAGCATCATCCTTTTTATATAAAAAATAGCTATAAAGTTTTGTTAAAAATGTTATACTAGAATATGGCAACTATTCCTTGCGGGAGAACATGCATAGCGTAAAGCAGAAACTTTTATGGATAGTAAGCCTAAATCAAAAAACTCATAAATCTTTTGATGAAACAGGGAGGAAAAACTAATGGATGAAAACAAAACACTACATAATCTGATGGAGGCTTTTGCCGGAGAATCACAGGCCAACAGAAAGTATTTGGCATATGCCCAAAAGGCCGAAAAAGAAGGAAAGCTCAATGCGGCCAAACTGTTTCGGGCTGCGGCCGATGCAGAAACTTTACATGCCATGAAGCTGCTTGAGGTTGCAGCTAAAATCGGTTCTACTTCGGATAACCTCAAAGACGGCATTGAAGGTGAGACCTATGAATATAAGGAGATGTATCCTGCTTTTGTAAAAGAGGCCGAAGCTGCAGGCAACAAAGCTGCCGTCAGAGCCTTTACTTTTGCCATGAAAGCAGAAGAAGTTCACGCCAAGCTCTATAAAGAAGCGCTAGAAAACCTTGATGAGACGGAAGAAGTATTCTATTATCTCTGTCCCGTATGCGGAAACATTGAAAAAGCCCGGCCGGAAAAATGCAGCATTTGTGGCGTTCCCGGCGAAAAATTTATTAAGTACTAATTGGGTAACCTCTGGAAGGCAAAAAGTTGCAGATGTATTAAAATCATCTGTAACTTTTTTGTTTTACCCGCAATTTTATTTATACTTTTGGCGGCCTTCACAAAATCAAATGTTCTATATTTAAGGTAACCTTTTAGAGGAGTAAGGAAAGTTTTCACAGAGTAATAATATAGATAAAGCATACCAGGAGTTGATGGTATGAAGTTACCAGTCGGTAAAAAATATGATAAGATACTGGGATTTGTATTTCTTCTCCTAATTATTTTATTTATTTTTTTGGCTATGACAAATAAAAGCTTTTTTCACTGGGCCTATGAACGGCATCAGAATCAGCTTAGCTGGTATATACGGCCATTATTTCTAATTCCCTTTTGCTATTTTGCATATAAGAGGAGTTGGGCAGGAGTTATGGGGACCATGTTTATGGTTCTGACTAGTATGTTTTGGTTTCCAAAGCCTGCTGAGGTCAGCAACCAAATTGTTGAATTCCTGGAAATGGAAAAAGAATATCTTACAGGTGAATGGACACTGCCAAAGGTGCTGATAACACTCTTGATACCTGCGTCACTCTCTGCTCTTGCTACTGCTTTCTGGAAACGAAATTTGTGGATCGGAGTAACAGTAATGGTTTTTATAGCATTGGCTAAAATGAGCTGGAGCGTAGCTTTCGGAGGCGAATCAGGGAAAGCGGTATTTGTTCCCGCAATGGTAGGATTAGCAATATGCGTCGCATTGATATATATTGGATTTCGAAAGATGGAAAAGAGATCTAAGTAATAAAGATTTCTACCAAATTGGAGGTTTTCCGGATGAAAATTCCCTTTCCAATTAAAAGTACCATTGATTCGCGCCGCTCGGTGCGTAGCTATAAAATGATTGATGTTAAAGAGGACCTTATGGATGAGGTAAAAGACTATGCAAAATCTATATGTGTTCCATTTGATCACAATGTTGAGGTAAGATTTTTCAAAGCTAATCCCACAAGAGCGCTTTATACAATCATGAAATCCCCGCCGGATAACATGGCATTCCCGAAGGATATCGCCATTTTAAATGGGAACACCCAAACGTCGATATTGGCATATGCGCTTGTCATGTCTGGCTGGGATTAATTGACAAAGGATATACCCCGAAAGTGACTGTTCATGAAGAAGATGAAAGAGCAATTTGGAGGATTTCAGTATAGCTGTGGAGGTCAAATCATGCCTTTACAACGTTATGATAAAGAAAAAATTTTAGATGCTTGTCTGACAGTGTTTGCTAGTCATGGATATGCTAATACCTCTACTTCGATGTTAGCGGAAGCCGCTGGTATATCCAAAGCACTGATATTTCATCATTTTAAGAGCAAGAAAGAATTGTATCTTAGCATTTTGGACAGATGTTTTGAAAAAGGAAGAATCGAAATGGGTTTTGATGCCCTATTTGAAAACCATGATTTTTTTGCTGCAAAGGAAAAATCCAGTATCATCAAATTCCATTACTATAAAAAAAATCCCGATTTGATGAAAATTATAAGAGAAGCTTTTTATGCCACACCTGATGAACTCAAACCAGATATTAAAGATAAGTATGGAAAGTTACTTGTCGAAAATGAGAAACAATGGAAACGCTTATTTGAAAAGGTACCTCTCAGAGAAGGCGTGGACAGGGAACAGGCTTTTAGATTGGTCATGATTACATTAAATTATTTTGATGAGAAATATTTATCCGATGTAGTTAATAAGGATGAATTGGACGAAAAGTACCTCCAAGATTTTCTTGAAGAGAGGAACAGTTTTCTTTCAATGATTCGATTTGGTATTGAAAAACAAGAAAGGAAGCACTGAGATGAATATGGTGAAAAATTTTCACGAATTGACTCCAGAGCTTCAGGCTGCCGCAGGCGGCAAAGGTGGCATGTTGGCAAGAATGTTACAAAGCGGATATCCGGTACCAAAGGGTTTTGTTATTTTGCCGTGGGCTTTTCAAGGGGAAAAGCTAAAGGAAGAAGCTTGGAACGAGATACAGGCTCATCTGAATAAGTTAAGGAAGAATCATTACGGAACACTGTTTGCAGTTAGGTCTTCATCTTTAAATGAGGACTCAGCCCAGGCGTCCTTTGCAGGAGAATTTGAAACGGTTCTCAATGTGGAGACGGATGAAGAAATACAGGAAGCCATTTATACTGTTTTTAAATCAAGACAGTCAGAGAGAGTAAAGGTTTACAGCTCAGTTCAAGGTATAGACCAATCTCAGCAGATAGCAGTAGTTGTTCAATTGATGGTGCCCTCTGAGATTTCGGGAGTACTGTTTACCGCCGATCCCATAACAGGGAGCTTTACAAATATGTTGGGCAATTATGTATATGGATTGGGTGAACAGCTAGTTTCAGGAGAATCAAATGCACAGATTTTTAAACTATCAAGGCCTAATGGAAAATACGAAGGGCATAAAGAACTAAAAAAATATGTCAATAAACTGTATAAATTTGCGGTAAGACTTGAGAAAGAATTAGGAAGACCTCAAGATATCGAATGGGCTGTGGCTAAAAAGAAACTTTATATTCTTCAGGCAAGACCAATAACTACATTGACGTCTGGAAATTTAGATACCTATGAAATAAACGAGACTTTAGAAAGGGATGCTCTTTGGGTAAATACAAATGTAGGTGAGGCAGTTCCCGATGTTGTTACACCATTTACTTGGAGTTTACTAAGGGCTTTGGATATTGAATCCGGATTTGTGCCAGGGTATTGAGCCATATAACAAAGAGGCATGGTGGGTGCTTATTTTATGTGCTAGCAAGGCTGTGCTAGCTTTAACATTGAGTAAAAAACTCAAAAAGCTTGTTGGAACTGAAGATGCCAATGCCCTCTTATCAAACTTAAGGGGAGATTCAGAACTTGCAAGTCTTGGTCCAATATTAGGTATTTCAAAGGTTTTAAAAGGAGAGATGAGCCGAGAAGAGTATTTTTTCAGATATGGTCATCGGAGCCCCCATGAGTTTGAGTTATCAATCCCTGATCCTTCGGAGGATGCACACTGGCTGGAAAGACAGATTAAAGAATTTGAAGAGTTGGATACGAACGTAGATGAACTCCTACAAAAGCAGCGTGCTAAATATGAAGACGCATGGGCCAGATTTGTTGAGTGCTTTCCTAATAAGGTAAAATGGCTTGAGAAGCAGATAACAAAAGCATCAGAAGGTGCTCGCATCAGAGAGGCAGCACGGTCTGAATTTGTTAGGGTATTTAGGATTCTACGAAACTTTGCACTTAAGGCAGGTGAGCTTACAGGAATAGGAGAAGATGTCTTTTTCCTTTATATTGATGAAGTAGAGGATCTGTTATCTGGTAGGGATGAGAAAGTAAAGTATATTCCCGCAAGAAAAGAAAACTATGCTAAATATAAAGAGCTGCCGCCCTTCCCGTCAGTTATTAGAGGACGTTTTAATCCTTTTGAATGGATGAAAGACCCCAATAGAAGAATGGATTATTATGATTCAACAGCACCAATAAATGCAGTGGATTCGGAAATGCTAAAGGGCTTTACAGGGGCAGCGGGAAAAGTAGAAGGAATAGTGCGTATTCTTAACGCCCCTGAAGAAGGTGAAAAGCTGCAACCCGGGGAAATTTTAGTTGCTACAACCACCAATGTAGGTTGGACTCCTCTATTTCCTAAAGCTGCAGCAATAATAACTGACATAGGTGCCCCCTTGTCCCATGCTGCTATAGTTGCAAGAGAACTTGGGATTCCAGCAGTTGTAGGATGCGGTAACGCCACCTTAAGACTTAAGACGGGAGATAAGGTTATGGTGGACGGAGGACAGGGGATTGTGCATATATTGTCTTAACAGATTTACGGGTTAAAAAATAATCTATCCAATAAAGATATACCTTGCAGAATTAATTTGACAAAAAAAATAAAATCGCATGCCCTCGCAATATTTGGGGGTAAACAGCTGCAAAGATAATATTATACAAAAAACCACATTGACCACATCGGTCATTTTAATATATAATATAAATGACCGATGTGGTCAAAAATTTATCGAATACTTAAGAAATGGGGTGACAATTATATATTCAAAATTTCATAGTCTTGAAACTGAAAAGCAAGAACGCATTATTAATGCAGCTTTAAAAGAATTTGCAAGAAACGGTTACGACAAGGCTTCTACAAACGAAATTGTAAAGGAAGCGGAAATATCAAAAGGCTCGCTATTTAACTATTTTAACAATAAAAAGGAACTGTATTTATTTCTGCTTGATTATGTAGCTAATATTATTGAGCAGATCTACGCTGAAGTGGATTGGAATGAGCCAGATTTCTTTGAAAGAATCAGACAACTGGGATTGATTAAATTTAAGGTTTACAAAAAATTTCCGTATGCCTTTAATTTTCTTAAAGCCTTAAGTCATGAAGATGCAGCAGAAGTGAAACCTGCAATTAATAAACTTAAAAAAGACATGGTTGAAAGCGGCTTGGAAAGAGGTTATCAAAACATTGATTGGACAAAATTTCGGGAAGATTTTGATCGTGAAAAAGTGATTAATATAATTAACTGGACCATGTTGGGCTTTGCCGAAGAATACATGAACAGACTTGATTCTATAGAAGATGTTGGTATGGAAATCCTCCATGAAGCGGACGAGTATTTTGAAATTTTGAAACGGTGTTTCTATAAAAAGGGGGAACGATAATAACATGTTTATTGATGTTTCTGATTTGAGGAAGACCTATACAAGTGGAATGATTAAAAATGAAGTTTTGAAGGGTATAGCAATGAAATTAGGAAAAGGTGAAATTGGTGTCATTCTCGGACCATCAGGTTCAGGGAAATCCACTCTAATGAATATTATCGGGGGTGTTGATCGCGGCGATAGCGGTAAAGTTATTGTAGATGGAATTGAAGTAAGCAAATTGAATGATGACCAATTAACCGAATATAGACGTGAGGCTGTGGGATTCGTTTTTCAGTTCTATAACTTAGTTCCTAATCTGACAGTTAGAGAAAATATTGAGGTTGTTTCCAATATCAGCAAATCACCTTTGAACATCGATGAAGTTTTAGCAGAAGTGCAGATGCTTGATAAAAAACACCGTTTTCCCAGGGAACTGAGCGGCGGTGAACAGCAAAGGGTCTCTATTGCCAGAGCCATTGTTAAAAATCCAAAGCTATTGCTCTGTGATGAGCCAACTGGAGCTTTGGATTTCCAGACGTCCCGCAGTATCCTGAAACTTTTGCAGCAGGTGAACAGAAATTTCGGAACAACCATTTTGATGATTACCCATAATACTGCCATTTCAGCTATGGCTAATAGGGTATTTAAGCTTAGAAGCGGAGAAATCGTAGATGAATGGGTAAATCAGGCCCCTATTCCGGCGGAAGGGATTGAGTGGTAATGGTTTTAAACAAGAGACTAATGCGGATTTTGAAAGAGAACAAATTGCGCTATCTTGGCATTCTTGTACTCATTATCCTTGGAAGCTATACTTTTATTGTGGCTGCCGGGCTTTCTCAGAATCTTGCTGTGCTTGTCACAACTTTTACAGAGGATCATGTGCAGGAAGATCTGTCCTTTTCAACAGATAGGCCTATTTCCGATGTAGCAGAATTAGAGAATAAATTTGACGCCCTAATTGAGGAGTACATGAGTTTTGACGCAAAGCTCTCCGATACTCTTACACTAAGGCTCTTAAGTGAGACCAAAAAGGTGAATATTCCCGCTATAATAGAAGGTAGGACACTTTCGAGGCCGGGAGAAATTCTCCTTGATCCAGCCTTTGCCGAGGCTAACGGTTATTCGATAGGGAGTCAAATAAAAGCTCAAGATAAAACCTTCACTGTGGTCGGGTTTGTATCCCTGCCCCACTATATCTATCCGCTGAAGAATGTGAATGATATACTGTATTCGCCTAAGGAATTTGGAGTGGGTGTTATAAACCGTGAGGAATTTTCAGATATAGATAATGCTGCCAGCATCTATTCCGTCAAGTTTAATGACAGAACTCGGAGTCTTAACATGCAGGCGGTAGAATTGCGAAAATATTTACAGGTAAAAGGGTTTACAGTATCCAACTGGATTGACATAATGAACAACAAACGAGCAAGAATAGTTTGGGCATCTATTACAGGTATGAAAACCATGAGTGTACCAGTACCAGCCGCTATGTTTCTTTTGTCTTCCTTAATTATCGGAATCATGTTCTGGCGCATAATCCGCCGGGAATCGGTGATTATAGGGACACTCTATGCCCAAGGTTACCGGCGGCGAGAGTTAATGAGGCACTATATGGCTATTCCACTGGTGCTGGCTTTTGCAGGTGGAATGATAGGAAGTCTGTTTGCACTCCCATCGATAGAGCCAATGGTTATGGCCATGATTTCCTATTATAATGTTCCTGTTCCTGGCATTGAATTAAGCTTTCTAAATGTAATGATCGGAATACTGACACCTATGATATTTTTAGGCCTCAGCAGTTATATGGTTATACGTTCGGAGCTTAAAAAGTCTCCGGCGGAGCTTATGAAGGGTGATAAGCAAAAAGCCAAGGTTAATGCCCTGGAGAGGGCCTTTAAACTTGAAAGATTTAAGTTTAGCACAAAATTCCGGCTGCGTGAGCAGTTTAGAAGCATTTCACGTCTTGTTTTCTTGCTCTTGGGAGTGACTAGTGCTTCTGTCTTAATGCTCTTTGGTTTCACTGTTTTAAATTCTATGAACCATGTATTTAAAACGTCAGATGTATACCTGTTTGAATACGAATACACCTTCAGGGATTTGCAATACGGTGAAGCACCGGATGGGGCAGAGACCTTTAATGCAGGGAAGTTTTATCCTGAAAACAATGAGGAAATTGAGTTTTATATTACCGGCATAGAGCCTGATTCAACCCTTGTGATTCTTAAGGATAATAAGGGGAACGTCATTCCAAACAATCAAACTAATATTACCAAGTCTTTGGCAAATCGATTGGGCATTAAGGCTGGGGACACTGTTACTTTTATAAATAAAGAGGATGGTAAGCCTCACACATTTCATATTGATGCTGTTGCTGAGTCCTACATTGAGCAGTTTATTTATGTGCCAATAGATGAGTTTAACAAAAAAATGGAACTTCCAGAGGATAGCTATATTGGGCTCTTTAGCACAAAAGAGCTTGATATTCCTGACGAAAAGCTGTCAGGAACAAAATCTATGAGTCAGTTGCCTGAGGCTATGGATGAATTTATGGGTCAGATGATTTCAATGGTAGCATTAATGACAATTGTTTCAAGTGTTGTAGCCTTGATTATACTCTATCTTGTCACTTCGTTGGCTATCGAGGAAAATAGAAACACTATATCACTGTTTAAGGTGTTCGGTTACCGACGTGGGGAAATTAGGTCTTTGATTTTAAACAGCTCCACCTTTGTCGTTGTGACAGGATTTTTAATAGGTATCCCAGTTGCGGTGGCATCAATGGGTTCACTGTATGGTTATCTGGGTAATCTGATTAACCTAGTGCTTCCTCCTATTGTCAGCCCAATTTATGTTATTATATCCTTTGCAGCTATAATGCTGACTTATCAGCTCAGTAAATGTATGTGTGCAAAGAACATAGATACAGTTTCCATGAGCGAAGCTCTAAAGGCAGGAACGGAATGATGAGACAATTGATGAGGTTAAGGACTTCATTGAACAAGATAAAATTGAAGCCGATATGTATGATCGGTTTAAAGATTATTACAGCTATGTTTTTTTATATTCCATAGAAAAAGTAGTATGGCCATCAATGATAGATGAAGGAGACCAAAAAGATGACATCTGAAAACTTCACACCAACAAGTGATCAAGAGCTGCAAAAGAAGACGGTTGGTGAACTTAAACTCCACAATGGGCCCATTACTCTTGTGGAATATGATCCCAGTTGGCCCGAATTGTTTGAACGGGAAGCAAAGCGGATTCGTGAGGTGCTTGGCAGCAAAGCGCTACAGATTGAACATGTTGGCTCAACATCGGTGCCTGGGCTTTGCGCAAAACCCATAATTGATATTTTGTTAGTTGTAAAGGATTCTGCAGATGAGCTTTCCTATGTTTCAGCCTTGGAGGCTGCAGGCTATAGGCTGCGAATTCGAGAGCCCGAGTGGTTTGAACATCGCATGTTTAAAGGACCTGACACTGACATTAACCTACATGTATTCAGTGAGGGAGCCTCCGAAATAGAAAAAATGTTCCGCTTTCGAGATTGGCTGCGCTTAAATGAAAGTGATCGTGAAAAATATGCACGAGTCAAGCGGGAGTTAGCAAAGAAAAAGTGGAGGCACGTTCAGCACTATGCTGACGCTAAAACATCAATAGTTCAGGAAATCATGGAACTGGCGACAGCAAAAAAATAAAAGATTACTTGGGAGGAAGTTTTATGGGAATAGAAAGAGTAAGACAATATTTTAGCAAATGGAATATGGAAGATAGGATACAGGAATTTGACGTATCCAGCACAACGGTCAAGCTGGCAGCAAAAGCCCTCAATTGTGAGCCGGAGCGGATTGCAAAGACATTGGCTTTCAAGGTGGATGAAAAGCCCGTCCTTATCGTAACTGCAGGGGATGTAAAGATAGACAACAAAAAGTATAAGCAAAAATTTGGCGCAAAGGCAAAAATGCTTTCACCGGAAGAAGTGCGGGAACTGATAGGCTATGAAGTTGGGGGAGTTTGTCCCTTCGGGGTAAGTGAAGATGTAGCTGTCTACCTTGACGAATCACTGAAACGATTTGAAACAGTATTTCCGGCCTGCGGAAACGGCAACAGTGCCATCGAACTTACCATCCCCGAACTTGAAAAGTATTCAGGATACCTCGAATGGATTGACGTGTGTAATTACCCCGCAGGCTAGCCTCCTGCCCGCATTGCCCGCAGGCTGAGTGCGGTAGTCGTCCGGATTTTCGTGAATTATGACTGCCTTTCCGATTACATCATGAGGTGTGAAGGCATTGGTGAAAAAGCACATCCTGGCATAGCCGTCATTTGAAAACAGCACGGGCAAATCACCTGCATGGTTACCGTGGGGCTGATTTGTAGGGTTCCAGTGGCCCCCTGCTCCTTGAAAGGGAGTTTCCGGATCACCCACCTCGCAGCTTCCAAATTCATGTATATGAAAACCATGGGGCCCTATGGGATTTTGTCCATCAGTAGACCGTTTATACGGAGGCAAGCCCTTTACCTCAACACATACCCATGTGCCGCCATGAACTTTGTAAAAAGTTACAATACCCTGTATTTGTGGTCTAAGGGGACCTCCTCTAATGTATGCAATTGCTGCAGGATTTGCGAGTGGTATATAAACCTTGTGTCCTACTTTAAGACAGTTGGGGTCAAGTCCGGGGTTGGCTTTCGAGATGGCTTCTACTGTTGTGTTGTAATGTTTTGCTAATGTATAGAATGTATCTCCGGGTGCAATTTCATGGACGATGGTCTGTGATGTAAAATCTGCTGGCATGGTGGTCACCTCTGTAATGTGTTATGTCATTAAATATTATATAAAGCCATATCTGAAAATGTTCACTTCAGCATCTTTGATTGATACCTCCAGAGTGACAGTCCTGATTGATTAAAATCAGATTATCTACTTGGAGGTCTTTTTTTATCGTCTGATGTGAGTTGACTCGGATGGAAAAATGGGATATACTAAATTAGTAGATTAGTAAATTAGTAATTTAGTAAATACACAGGAGGTAAAAATGAAGATACCTACAAATTTAAAGCATAAACCTGTAATCGTCTGTGAAAACTACGAAAACATCGACGGGCGAAATGCTTACAAATCGGACGCCAAAGGACTGTCTCTTGGCCTTGCTCAGTGGAATGACAGGGGGAAGGTGGATATCTCTGCCAAAGTGTGGCGCCACACAGGAGAAAAATGGTCCCGCCAGTCTGAAGAATTGCCACTGCACCGGGTATTAGATTTGGCTATTTTCGTCTGCAGAAGTTATTTATACTTCCAGGAAGCATACCGTTATCCTAAACTCTATGATCCGGAAAAGCCGAGGATTGATAGGATTGGCCTTCAAGGTGATGCCATGACAGTGGAGGTATGCACAGACAACCCCATGATTGACGAGGATATAAAATTATTTCAGCAAGCATTAAGTGAAGACGGAGAGCTTATTGGAGAAAGACTTCGAGTATTGTCAAGGCTGCTAAAAGAAGCCGGATACTGAGAATAGAGGAGATAAAAAATGGCGGATAAGATCGATAAGAAAAGGCGAAAGGAGCTTCTTGAGCAGTATAAGGAGCTCAAGACTTATATGGGAATCTATCAAATAAAGAACAACGTCAATGGAAAAGTATTTATAGACAGCTGCTCAAATTTAAAAAACAGATGGCTTACTTTGAAAATGCATCTTGACATGAGAAGGCATCCCAACGCAGAATTGCAGAAAGACTGGAATACATTTGGACCGGAGGCCTTCTCCTACGAAGTCTTGGAGCAAAAGGAAGCGGATAAAGTAGAAGACATCCGATGGGAACTTAAGAAAATGAAGAAAAAGTGGCTTGAAAAGCTTCAGCCCTATGAAGATAGAGGATACAACAAGCCCCTCAGGGAATAAAGATATAAAATGCGCAGTAAGAAGTCAAACTGGATGGTAAGTATTTTGCTTATTGTCCAGTTTTTTCTTTTTATAATTTTTAACTCATACTGTAATATTTTTTTGTAAACTGATAGATTTTCTGTTTCCAACGTGAAGTAATAAGTAGAAGGATAAAAGGCCTAAACATAGCGAATATATCAGAAAGGAAGGTGATGCCCATTGCAAATTACTGAAGATAATTTTATTGAAGAACTGAAAAAGGGAAACGAAAAAGCTCTTGAATACGTTATCGACAACTATGGATGGATACTAAAAACGGTTATTAAAAAGCATCTTCGCTATCTTCCGGATTATTACGAAGAGTGTTTGAACGACTGCCTGATGAGTATATGGACAAACATCGGCTACTACGATTCCCAAAAGTCCAGCTTTAAAAATTGGGTGGGAGGAGTTGCAAAGTACAAGTCAATTAATTATGTGCGAAAATACTTAAGGGATTTAGAAAAGGAAAACATTGAAGACATTGCAGTTTCTGCGGAGGATAATGCGCTGAAAGCAGTTTTATCGAAAGAAATCAGCCAGGAAACTGAGAGGATGCTTAAGTGTTTGTCTGAAGAAGACAGGAAAATCTTTATGAAGCTGTACTTCGAAGATAAGAGTATGGATGAGATATCCTGCGATACCGGCCTTGCCAAACCGGTGCTTTACAATAGACTTTCCAGGGGGAAGAAAAAAATGCGGAAGGTTTTTGAGTTAAAAGGAGGATTGGGTCAATGAAGGATTGCAACAATGTGTATGAACTGTTGAATTACATGGAATTTGACCTAGGAGACTATGATAAAGAAACGCTAAGTGATCTCGAAAAGCAGAGGTTAAAGAAGAGCTTTGGAAAAAATAAAAGGCAAAGGATTTTGAAAAAGTTCGGTGCCATAGCTGCTATTTTTCTTTTGACAATTGGGCTTTTGAGCCAGACAAATTTGGGAAAGAGCGTGTATGCTGCCGTGCAGTTAAAAGTTGCGGAGATATCATATTCTATTGGTAAATCCATGGGCATAGAAAGAGATATTGAACCTTATGCAAATGTGGTAAATCAGATTGTAGAGGACAACGGAATAGAAGTGAAATTAGATAGTGTCATCATAGATAAGGATGAGTTGAGCTTTTCTGCAATTGTCAATACAAATAAACCTGTTGACATAGTCAGATTTGACTACGATATTTTCATAAACGGAAAGAAACTGACAAATTACGGTGCTGGCGGCCGGGCAGGGGAGATTGACGATTCCGGCAGCTTGTTTTTCATGGCATATGCCGTTGACGTCAAGGGAATTAATTTAAACGAGAATATAGACGTAAAAATAGTGTTAAAAGATGTAAGATTAATTACGGGGACTTCAGAGGAAAAGAGAAAAGGGAAATGGCAATTTGAATTTACGGCAAACGGCAGCGAGTTAATGGCCACTTCTCAATCAATCCCAATAGATTATTCATTTAATATAGATAATCAAATATATACATTGGAGGAATTCAGGTTTAATCCTGTCAACCAAAAGATTTTTGGAAAGGTAAAGGGTGCCTTTGAGGCAGGATATGATATTTACTTAAAAGGCAGTGACAGCCAAGGCAACGAAGTGGCATTTTATTTAGCCAGTGTGTCGGGTGAAGACATAGTATTTAAGTATTCCAATATCTACGGCGATTTAGCAGATGAGATTACATCAATCACCCTTACACCCTATGCTGCAAAATTTCCTGAAAAGAGCGGAAAGATGAGTGATGATTACAGACAAGTAGGTGAAGAGTTTACCATATATTTGAAGAAGTAAATTGGCGCTAGTTTTAGCAAAAACTTTGCCCGGCACGGGAATTTATGCCGGGCAAAATATTTCATTCTTCCCTCTCTCAACAGCAAAGTAAAAATAGAAAAAAAGGCGTCCATTAAAAAACTTCCATTCCTTATAATTCTAAAAAAGATTATACTATATATAAAGTTAAGTCAAAAGCCTAAACGTAAATTTTTGGCAACATTACAAGATAACTCTCAAGCTCTTGTATTTTTTAATATGTTACTCTTGATACGTTAGAGAGTACAAAATCATGCTTAAGATCCAAGAATAGTGTGCTTGGAATATCCAAAAAAGAAAAGTAAAATAGGAGAGGGTGTTTAGGAAGGTGGAATTGAGATAGAGTTATGGGAGAAAAATTGAAAAAAATCTATAAAGCCCTAAATATTATTTCAAATAACAGCCACTTATTTAAATGCCCGGTATGTGGAAGCAAGATGAGTATTCTTGATTCCCCTACTTTAGCCTGTGACAACAAACACAGCTTCGATCTGGCCAGACAGGGCTATATAAACATGCTGCTGAAATCAAATAAGACTAAATACGATAGAGACATGCTGAAATCGAGAAGCATTATCGCAAAAAGTGGCTTTTTTGACCCCATGCTACAAGAAATATGCGATTTAATCGTAAAGAAAGCTGGGTTTGAAAACACTCAAGCTAAATTTATTCTCGATGCCGGTTGTGGGGGAGGCTCCCACCTTTCGAGAATCTTGACGACCCTAAAAGCAGAATCGGATATAAGCCTGCAAGGTGTCGGCATCGATATTTCTAAGGGAGGAATTAGCATTGCAGCCAGAGATTACGAGGGTATTATTTGGTGTGTGGCAGATCTGGCTAATTTGCCTTTTAATGATAAACAATTTAACGTAGTACTTAATATCCTTTCACCGGCCAGTTATACTGAGTTTAGCAGGATATTAAAAGATAGTGGTATCCTTATTAAAGTTGTGCCGGGAAAGGATTATCTTATCCAATTGCGCAATATATTTTATGATAGAACAGATAAAAAGTCTTATTCAAATGAACAGGTAATACACCTATTTACCCAGAACTTTAATATGATAGAACATAAAATGTGCTCATACAATGTGGCCTTAAATGAAATTAGTTTAAGACATCTTCTGAACATGACCCCACTTACTTGGAATGTTGAAAAGGAGAAATTAGAAAAGGCAATTGAGATGGGAATACGAGAGGTAACGGCGGACTTCCATATTATTATTGGCAAAAAATTTTAAGGGAAGCGAAAGTAAATTATGATTTAAAAGGGGAGCTGTATGTGAAAACCCGTGTAAAAAGCATACATAAAAATTTTACAATAGTGGATGCTCACCTGGATTTGCTATATGATATCGAAAGAAAGAGAAAAATGGGCCAACAAAAGGTCATAGAGAGGGAGTATCTTGAGGAATTTACTGAGGGCGGTATTAATATCATAGTTTCATCAATATACATTGACGGAGAATTCTTGCCGGAACTTGCCTTGAGAAAAGCCTTAGATCAAATAAGTGCCTTTTATTCAGAACTAGAAGAATCAGCGGATAAAATAATATTTGTAAAAAACCTTACCGATATAGATAAAGCCATAAAAGAAGATAAAATAGGCATTTTACTGTCCTTTGAAGGTGTGGAGCCCCTGATAAACGACATTAATTTACTGAGAATATTTTATGAACTTGGAGTAAGGGGAGTAGGGCTAACCTGGTCACGGCGCAATTTTGCTGCTGACGGCTGCAGCTTTAGCCGTGTCAAGGGCAAGGAAAATGGACTTTCTGAATTCGGCATGCAAGTAGTAAAAGAGGCACAGAAGCTGGGCATGTTTATAGATGTGAGCCATATAAACGATGCAGGCTTTTGGGATGTTATGGAAATAACCACGCAACCGGTTATCGCTTCTCACTCTAACTGCAGGGCTTTAAATGGCATAATGAGAAATTTAACAGATGATCAAATAAGGGCCCTCGCGAAAACCGGCGGAGTCATTGGAATAAATGCTGTAAGCAAAATAGTGGCAGAGCACCATGCTGATATAAAGGCACTAGCCGATCATGTGGACCACCTGCGGGAAGTGGCGGGAATTGAGCATATAGGTCTGGGTTTTGATCTTTGTGATAAAATATTTGCGCGACAACATTCAGGTAAAGACACAAAACAAGTTAGAGCATATGATGTAATAGAAGGCCATAAAAACATCTACCAGCTAACAGAAGAATTGATTAAGAGGGGATATACCGATGACGAACTCCGGCTAATTTATGGCGAAAACTTTTTAAGAGTATATAAAAATATACTAAAGTGAATCCAAAACTAAATTTTGTTCAAAATCTATCTAAATTTGATATAATAAGCAGGAAATAATCTTAGAATGGAGTTTAATATGGTGAAAGATTATAAATGGGTTGTCTTTGATCTGGACGGAACTTTATTAAATTCTGCTAAAGAGCTAACTGATGAGGTTCGACAAGCTATTAGTATGTTAACAGCAAATGATAAACAAGTTTTTATAGCAACCGGCAGACATGCGCTAATTGCCAGTAAATATATTTACGATTTGGACCTGAATACCCCTCTTATAGCCTGTAACGGTGCCTTAATTATGGACATTCGAAATGAACAAATTTTACATATGAAACTCATAAAACCTGATATTGCTTTAAAAGTGGTTTCATACTGCAGACAGAATCAATTAGACTTTTTAGTTTATGTACCGAAAGCCATTTATTACAGCGAGAATTCAAAACGCGTCAATGTGATAATAAAATACAACAACAGTGTTGAGGAGAAGCTCCGCGCACCACTTTACAGCGCTGAATCATTAGATGTTTTAAATGAGGATATAATCAAGATTTTAATACGAACTGACGATGACAATTTGATTAAAAAGCTAAATGAGGACGTCAATAAAGACGGCAGCTTGACCATCGTCCAGTCCGAAGAGAATCTTTTTGATATAATGGCAAGCGGTGTATCAAAGGGAGCCGGACTTAGCATCTTGGCCAAACATTTTGGCATAGACCTCGAGCGCACCGTTGTTTTTGGGGACAATTACAATGATATTAGCATGTTTGAGCTGGCAGGCATGTCTATTGCCATGGGCAATGCGGAAGAAGAATTGAAAAGGATTGCTGACTACATAACCTTGTCCAACGATGAGTCAGGGGTAAGTCGTGCAATTTATAAATATATTTTATAATATTATATAATAGCGGTGCCGCTACAATCAATTTCGAGGGGGCTGACAGATTTGTCTGATTTAAAGCTGGCCTACTTTTTTGCACTGTTGCACACTTTAATTACGGGCCTGTCGTTTCTATTTACGAAGACTGCTTTGAAATATGCAGGTCCCATTGATGTTTTAGCTTTTCGCTTTACTGCTTCTATCATTGCTATGATTCTGCCGATTGTATTAAAAAGAATACACATTGACTTAACTGGAAAGAACCTCCTTCAAGTATGCTCACTAGCACTGTTATATCCCATAGCATTTTTCTTTTTCCAAACTTTGGGCCTTGTTTATGCTACTTCTTCAGAAGGAGGAATATTGCAGGCAGTGACCCCTATTTTCACCATGATATTAGCTGCTGTTTTTTTAAAAGAAAAGACTACAAACTATCAAAAGATTTCAATTTTATTGTCGGTGGCAGGTGTTGTTTATATTTTTATAATGAAAGGAGCCGGTTTAGATTTAACAGAGGTGTTGGGCATAATACTTTTACTGCTTTCAGCTATTGCCTCTGCCGGTTATCACGTACTTACGCGCATAACAGTTCGGCAGTTTTCAATAACCGAAGTTAGTTTTGTGATGACATTATTGGGGTTTGTATTTTTCAATACGGTGGCAATAATAAGTCACTTCCTGAATGGATCTGCAAATCAATTTTTAGCTCCTTTGCAAAACTTAGAGTTTGTAATATCAATCTTATATCTGGGGATTTTGTCTTCCTTGGTAACGTCGCTTTTGAACAATTATATACTCAAAAAAATTGAGGCAGCAAAAGTGAGTGTATTTGGGAACCTTAGAACTATAGTTACCATCATAGCCGGGGTATATATTCTAAAAGAACAGTTGTTTTTATACCACATAATAGGATCTTTGATGATTATATTAGGAGTGTTTGGCACTAACTATGTTGGCAGGGGATCGCGATTTTTGCGGAAAATTTGAACAACAATTTAAGATTTGTAAAAAATACCATGCTTGTTATTGTATATTTTGTACTGTATAATGTATACAAAAATATATAAATTTGGAGGAGGAGAAGGTATTGGATGAACTACTTTATGGATTAAAAGGTCTTAGCTTGGAACAAATAATTATGTTTATTATCGGGGGAGCACTTATTTATTTAGCTATAAAAAAAGAATATGAACCAATGCTTTTACTGCCCATTGGATTTGGAGCGATTCTCGCAAACATTCCTTTTTCTTCTGCCATTGGTGAACACGGCTTTTTAAGTATTTTATTTAATGCTGGAATTTTAACAGAACTCTTTCCAATACTTATATTTATTGCCGTTGGAGCAATGATTGACTTTAAGCCATTGCTTCAGCAACCTTTTATGCTATTTTTTGGAGCAGCAGCCCAATTCGGCATTTTTTTTACTATGGCAATGGCAGCTATATTTGGATTTAGTTTAAAGGAAGCTGCATCAATAGGTATAATTGGGGCAGCCGATGGGCCTACATCGATATATGTGGCTACAAAGTTTGCAAAGCATCTGCTTGCACCTATTTCCGTTGCGGCATATTCTTACATGTCACTGGTGCCCATTATTCAACCTCCTGTGGTTAAACTTTTGACTACATCGGAGGAAAGACGGATTAGAATGAAACCGGACTTTGACAGGAAAATTTCAAAAACCGTAGAGATAATTTTTCCCATAGCTTTAACCATTATTGCTGGGATTTTAGCGCCAATTAGTGTAGCTCTTGTGGGAGCTTTAATGTTCGGAAATCTGATTCGAGTATCAGGAGTTCTTGACAGACTTTCTAATGCCGCCCAAAATGAACTGGCAAATTTAGTAACACTGCTTCTTGGAATTACAATAGGCTCTACAATGACAGCTGATCAATTTTTAAACACAACAACCCTTCTGATAATAGCTATGGGCTTAGTGGCTTTTGTGTTTGACACTGCTGGCGGAGTAATATTTGCAAAAATATTGAACCTTTTCCTAAAGGATAAGGTCAACCCCATGGTAGGAGCATGCGGAATATCGGCATTTCCCATGTCTGCTAGGGTGATTCAGAAAATGGCTCAAAGAGAAGATCCCACCAATTTTATATTGATGCAGGCCGTTGGGGCCAATGTAGCAGGGCAAATCGGTTCTATCATTGCAGGCGGTTTGATATTGACATTAGTTAAGTAGATTTAATTTAAGGAGGGGCTAAAATGGATGTTTTTCTTCAAACATTAAACATAATGATTACAGGTATGTTTGGCATTTTTACAGCAATATCCATTGTCTACATAATGATAAGAATGATGCTCAGTTTCTCACAAAGATAAGTATAATATGCAGATCAGATGCGGTTCTGTTCAAAAAGCAGCAACCGCTTAATTTTTTATTGCGAAACAACAAAGTTCCCGGGACCCGAGAGAATGTAGTGTGCTGTAGGCTGGGGTTCTTGTTTTTTATTGCCGCTAATGGGCAAATTATGATATTATCTATGTTGTTGCATTTTTACTTGTGAGATTAAGAAATTTATTTCTGCTGATGTTTAAAGAAAGGTGTTCAAATTGGAGAGATTATCACTTGTCATTTTTGATATGGATGGTTTAATGTTTGATACTGAAAGGCTTGCTATATGGGCTTGGGAAAAGGCAGGAGAGGATTTCGGATATAAGATCACTTGCGATATGATAGTTGAGGTGACAGGCCTAGATGCCAGGAATGTAGAATTATATTTTAAAAGACGCTTTGGCGATTCTTTTCCGTTTTTTGAAATTCGAAGGCGGGAATTAGAATATTTTAGTGAACATATTAAGAAAAACGGAGTTCCAGTTAAAGAGGGTCTTTATGATTTATTGAATTTCCTTAAAGAAAATTCAATCTTGAAGGCTGTTGCCACGTCAACATATAGAAAATGGGCTGAAGAATGCCTATCTTTAGCAAAGGTAAAGGATCTGTTTGATTTGATAGTGTGTGGGAATGATGTAGACAAAGGAAAGCCCGAACCTGATATATTTTTAAAAGTGGCAAAAGAATTAAATTGCTTGCCTGGTGAGTGTATCGTGTTGGAAGACTCCGAAAACGGCTTAAGAGCAGCCTCGCGTGCTAAAATGCGTGCCATATGTGTTCCAGACTTAAAAATGCCTTCAAAGGAAGTTCAAAACCTTATATACAAACAGTTTAATTCATTAATCGAGGTTAAGATTTTTTTAGAAGAACAATTAAAAAAACAGTAGGACCCATTGACTTTGCCTACTGTTTTTCTATTTTATACTATAAATTTCCTTTTAAACCTATCTCATCAGCAACTTTTCGCATTCCATTTATAGTTTCTTGGATTACGTAGTCACGTTCGAGGCCGAGCATCTCTATACCTTTTTCGATGATTTCTCTGTTAACTCCGGCAGCGAAGTTCTTTTGTTTCCACTTTTTATTTACCGATTTGACTTCAAGGTCTAAGACACTTTTACTTGGCCTAAGTAAAGCCGTTGCGGTGATAAGACCCGTCAATTCATCAATGGTATAAAGAACTTTTTCCATTCTCTCTACGGGTTCCACATCAGAGCAAATACCCCAGCCGTGACTTTGAATTGCCCGTATGTAGTCTTCAGGCCAACCTTCTTCAGTTAGGATTTCCCGAACTTTTTGGCAATGCTTGTCCGGATACTTTTCATAATCCAGGTCATGAACAAGTCCAATAATTCCCCATTTTTCTTTATCAGGTTCATTAAGTATTTCCGCAAAATGACGCATTACTGCTTCCACGGTAAGGGCATGGCGTATCAATGCTTCATCGCTGTTGTATTTTTTCAAAAGCTCAAAGGCTTGTTCCCTTGTAGGAAAAGTTGTACCCATTTCAAACCCTCTTTCACAATATTATGATGCTTGTATTAAATACTACAACTTTTAAAGCATAAATGTCAAGATTTTGCAGTTTTGCTTAAGTTTTTATAAGAATCTAATCTTGTCTATGACATATTGATTTTGATCTATATCGGAGATTATTTATGAATATGATATGTTGCCTTTTGACAAAAATATTAAATACGATATTAATTCGTAAAAAAAGTTTTAGGTAATAAAGGATTTTGTAGTTTTTTCTCGAAATGGAATATAACCTATAAAAAGATAAAACGGAGGATTTAAATGAAAAAGATTGCTTTAGTTACTGATAGTACTGCTGACCTCACGGAGGAAATCCAGAAAAAATACAATATTCACGTAGTCCCACTTAAAGTGAGATTTAAAGATAAAGAATATTTTGACGGTGAGCTTACGAGTGAAGAATTTTATAAAAAACTAGAAAAGGCAGAGGAGCTTCCAGCAACCTCACAGCCATCGCCGGAAGATTTTGCAAACATGTATCGTAAACTGCTTAAAGACTATGATGAAATTATATCCATACACATATCTTCTGGATTAAGCGGTACTGTGAATGCTGCCCATTTGGCCAAACAAAGCTTAGACGGCAAAATTCATATCGTTGATTCTAAGACCATCAGCCTCGGGATAGGGCTCATGGTCACGGAGGCTGCCAGAAACATTAGTGAAGGCTTAAACGCTTTACAGATTGTGGAGGGACTTTCAAAAGTAAGAAAAAACATAGAAACCCTTTTCACATTAAACACATTAGAATATCTGCAAAAAGGCGGCAGAATCGGAAAAGTTCAAGGTGTTGTGGGAGCCCTTTTGAATATCAAGCCGGTAATTAGAGTGGGAGATGACGGTATATACCATACTTATAAAAAGGCCCGCAGCCAGGAGCGTGCACTCAACGGTATAGTGCAAGCTTTTAAGGAGCTGGCGCGGGGAAGAAAGTATGTTCGCTTGGCGGTAGCTCATGGTGCGGCACATCAAGCCGGTATTTACCTTAAGGAGGCTTTGGAAAATGCCCTTCAGCTAAAAACCAGTATTTTTACGCAAGTGGGGCCGGTCATTGGCGCTCATACAGGTCCTGGAACTGTAGGTGCAGCTGTACAGTTCGAGTAAATAGCAACTAACTGGAAGATGGGCTGTGGTATAGTGATATTTAATTCCGTCCGGCAAGTAACTAATACACATGTAGCAGGTCCGGCGGTTTTTTTAATGTCTACGGGAAGGTCTTTGTTCCAGTCTTCAATATAATTGTCTAGGTAACTTGAAAAATTAGGGAAAATAAAAAGTTCACAGTCTAATACAGATTAGACCGTGAACTTTGCCATCGTTCCCGGAGCAAAAATTCTTAAGGCAGGTCTCCTGGCTCAGGTTCATGGCTACTTAACCCTTCCCGGTTTCCCAGTGGATATTTTAAGCAGCTCCCCATTACAGTAGCGGAACCGCGCCGGACTTTCACCGGTCTTCCCTATTCTCCAAAAATGGGCACCTTAAGAAATAGAAATATTTTTCTTTAATTATATAAAATATTTAGACAAAGGTCAATATAACTTATTTAATATATAATTTGTTGCATTTTAAGTATTGTATTTGTATAATCTGATTAATATAAAGAACGTAAAGTGGTTTTAGAAAGGGGTTTGCCAATGCATTGGAATAAAACACGTGAATGTATGAATAGAGAACAACTTCGTTCTTATCAGCTTGAAAAGCTAAAAGAGACCGTCGACAGAGTTTATCACAATGTGCCAAGCTACAGGCAGAAGATGCAGGAAAGAAATATTATTCCTGAGGATATTAACAGCTTGGAAGACCTGCAACTATTGCCTTTTACCACCAAGCAGGACTTAAGAGATAACTATCCTTACGATATGTTTGCTGTACCTCTTGAAGAAATTATCAGAATTCATGCTTCTTCAGGGACCACAGGCAAGCCTACGGTGGTAGGTTACACCCGCAGGGATATAGCCAATTGGGCAGAACTCATGGCCCGCTGCCTTACAATGGCCGGTGCTCAGCGGGATTCAGTTGTCCAGATTTCTTACGGCTACGGCCTTTTTACCGGAGGTCTGGGCTTTCATTATGGAGCAGAAAAGATAGGGGCATTAGTAATCCCTATATCAGGTGGCAACACTCGCAGGCAAGTTATGCTGATGAGAGACTTGAAAACTGAGATCTTAGCGTGCACTCCCTCCTATGCCTTGTGCATTATTGAAACTTTAGAGCAAATGGGCCTAAACCGCCAGGAACTAAACCTTAAAGCAGGGATTTTTGGAGCTGAACCCTGGTCTGAGAATATGCGTGCGGAGCTGGAAGAAAAATTAGGCATAAAAGCTTTGGACATTTACGGCCTTAGCGAAGTCATAGGTCCCGGTGTCGCCTGTGAATGTACAGAGCAGCGAGGCCTTCATATATTTGAGGATTTCTTTATTCCTGAAATAATCGATCCGGTTACGGAAAAACCTCTGCCTGAAGGTCAAGCAGGGGAACTGGTGATTACGACCATAGATAAAGAAGGCTTGCCGGTGATTCGATACAGGACCAGAGATATTGCTTCACTGTCCTATGAACCCTGTGCCTGCGGCAGAACTCATGCCAGAATCAGCAAACTCTTAGGCAGAACTGATGATATGCTGATTATCCGCGGTGTCAATGTATTCCCGTCACAGATTGAAAGTGCACTAATGGCCACTGGTGTAGTAGAACCCCATTACCTGATTATTGTAGACCGCGTCAACAATCTTGATACTATTGAAGTTTTAGTCGAAGTGTCAGAAACACTTTTTGCCGATGAAATAAGAAAACTTGAAGAGGTCCGTAAAAAGATAGCATCAGAAATTTATTCTACTTTAGGCATAAACGTCAATGTAAAACTGGTAGAGCCTTATACTATAGAGCGTTCCGAAGGCAAGGCTAAAAGAGTCATAGACAAGAGAAAAATTTAATGGGAGGGATATTATGTTTGTTACACAGATATCGGTGTTTTTGGAAAACAAGCCAGGTAGACTGGCGCAAGTTACCGAAGTTTTAAGGCAAAACAACATTGATATTAGTGCCATATCAGTGGCTGATACAAGTGAATTTGGGATCGTGCGGATGATTGTAGATAAACCAAAAGAAGCAGTATCGGCACTAAAAGCTGCCAAATTTCCGGTAAGTACAACCGAAGTTTTGGCTGTGGAAGTATCTGATAAACCAGGCGGCTTAAACTTCGCACTTCAAGTGCTAAATGAAGCCAACATAAGCATCGAATACCTTTATTCTTTTATAAAGCGAAATGGAGACAAAGCTCTGATACTGTTCCGGATTGAAGACTCGGCAAAAGCCGTAGAGGTTTTGCAGTCAGCCGGTGTGAAGCTTTATACAAACGAAGAAATTAATTTACTTTAATTTCTAGTTGCCACAAATATATAGTTTGCCACCATTCTTTGCAAGTGTTATAATTAGTTTGGTTTTTTTTAGGGAGAAGTATTTCGGGGAGGAGAACACATGAGGAGAATAATAGCTATAGTAATTGCAAAAATCGTTATAGCACTTGCAAAACTTATGGGGCACGGAGGTTCTAACATTGGAGGAGAGCTTGCACTTAGAATATGTCCCGATATTCTCGCCTGGTTTGGTTCGCAGGTAAAAGAAAAGATAATACTAGTTACTGGCACCAATGGAAAAACTTCCACAAATAACATGATATATTCAATTATCCGTCAGTCGGGTCATACTTGTGTTTGCAACAAACTGGGCGCTAATTTGGATTCGGGGTTAATTTCAGCTTTTATCAACAGCAGTAACTTAACCGGACGTATTGATGCAGACTATGCCTCCCTGGAAGTGGACGAAGCCTCACTTGCCAAAGTAATGGCACAGCTAAAGCCCAACATAATAGTTTTTACAAATTTGTTCCGGGACCAATTGGACAGATACAGTGAGATCGATGCCATTTTAGATAAAATAAAAGCATCTCTAGAAAAGGCTCAGGATGCCGTGCTTTTAATTAATTCTGACGAACCATCATTGGTAAGTCTAGGTTGTAGCGTAGCCCATACCAAATATTATTACGGTATTGAAACCCAAATAGATATGGGTAGTATGGATTTGGCCAAAGACAATGTCTTTTGTAAACTCTGCGGCGAAAGATTAGACTATGCCCATTATTTTTACGGTCAGCTGGGACATTATACCTGTACAAAATGCCATTTTAATAGACCCATTCCTGATTTTAAGGCATTTTTACAGGACTTTGAGCACAAAAGGGAGCTTACAGTAATCGGCAGCAATGGTTTTAAGGTTGTGAGAGCTTTTAACACAAACGAAACCTATTCCATTTATAATACACTGGCTGCTATTTCAGTTGGAGGGCTACTCGGAAATACTGCTGAAATTGTAGAAAGAGGTCTTGAAAATTATCGACCTCAAGTTGGGAGAATGGAAAGGTTTTATATAGGAAAGCCCATTACCTTAAACCTTGCTAAAAATCCCGTGGGTTTTAACGAATCCATGAAAATAGTTAGGCAAGATATGCGTTCAAAGGTAGTGGCTATAGGTGTCAACGACCTTCCTCAGGACGGCCGAGACGTTTCGTGGCTGTGGGATACCAATTTTGAAATATTACTGGAAATCGATGATACAATTGTAAACTATACAGTATTCGGCCGCCGTAGGTACGACATGGCCCTTCGCCTAAAATATGCAGGAATAGATGAGAGCAAATTGACGATTTCGGAAACCAACGAAGATGCCATAGATAATGTAGTAAACACCAGAAGTGACGCAGCTTATATTTTGCTAAATTACAGTCTGCTTTTTGAAACTCAGAAAATCTTAAAGGGGCGAAATGAAGATGTTAAAACTGACTCTGTGCCATCTGTATCCTGAACTGCTAAATCTGTACGGGGATTCAGGCAATGTCCTGACACTAGTAAAGCGCTGCCAGTGGAGAGGTATAGATGTAAATGTAATAAATCATAATATCGGTGATAAAACTGATTTTAAAGATGTTGATATATTTTTTATAGGTGGAGGTGCCGATGGCAATCTGGGTATAGCATGCAATGATATTAACAGCATAAAGCCGCAGCTTGAATTTGCAATTGAACAAGATAGAGTCCTGCTTGCTATATGCGGAGGATATCAGCTTTTAGGCAAGTATTATAAAGGCAAAAGAGACACTGTTGATGGCCTGGGACTCCTTGACTTTTATACAGAAGCTGCCGACAAATATTTTGTAGGCAACATAGTAGTAGATACAGGTGACTATTATTTGGTAGGATTTGAAAACCACATGGGAAGGACATATTTAAATGGATTAAATCCCCTTGGACACGTGATTTCCGGTTTTGGAAACAATGGCAAGGATAAAACTGAGGGAGTTAGATATAAAAATGTCATTGGCACCTATTTACATGGTCCCCTTTTGCCTAAAAACCCAAAACTATGTGATGAGATTATAAGCATAGCCTTAAAAAACAAGTACAATATCGAAGACCTTCAGGAACTAGACGATTCGCTAGAGATAAAAGCAAGGCAGCATACACTAAAATCCATCAATAACAAATTTATTTCTTTTGCTTAATATAGTATAAAAACACCCTGACCTTGTTTGTAGGTAGGGTGTTTTATTTTTTTTAAATTAATACTATAATGTGTTGATAAATATGGAAGGATGTGAGGCTTGCTGTAGTTATTAAATGGTATATAAAGTGTAATTAGATTAACAAAGATAATATTAAAGATAATATACTGGTATTGGAAGTAGCCGTATTACAATGAGAGGAGATACCATATGCTTATTAATAAAATAGAGGAATACTACTCTGAAGACTATGACTTAAACTGCGCTGAGACAATGCTCTATGCTGCCAATGACATGTATAAGCTGGGATTAGATAGAAATGCTCTTAAAATGGCAGCGGGTTTCGGCAGTGGAATGTATATAAGAAGTATATGCGGTGCTCTTACAAGCGGTATAATGGTGCTTAGTCATCTTTTTGTAAATGACAGGGCCCATACAAGCCCATATTTAAAAGTATTTATAAATGAGCTTTTGCATCGCTACAGCGAAAAAATGGGAGATCTGAGGTGCTCTTACTTAAAAGAAAAACACTATAATGACAAAGTTAGGTGCCTTAATGTAATAAAAGAAGCTGGAATTATCCTTGATGACATAATCACAAGAGAATTGAGCCGCCAAAGTGAATGAATAATTGCAGTAAAAAAGCGACAATTACAGGTTTTTGTCTGATAAGGACAATCCCGTTGAGAGCACTTTTACCAGCCCTACTGAAATAAAGCTGTCAGCAAAGTGGTGCAACAGAGTTCCAATACCTACTACCACGAAGGCTGTATACAGGTCAAAACCAAGGGGAAGCACAATCAAGGCCTCGCCCAAGGCATGGATCGGGGCAACTAAAATTAAGGCTTTCTGTAAAGAAAGGCCTTTTTTTATAAGCAAAGCACCTGCAAGGCCAAAAAATACATGAACAAAAGCTCTAGCTGCCACCACAGGGCCTAAGATCAATAAAAAACCTAAAGTAGAACCTAGACCCACCATAACCGCTGCCGTAGGTCCCACCAGCATCGATATCATTGATGGAACGTGAGATGCTAAAGTGGCAGAAAAAGGCGGAATATAGATTTTAAGATAGCCGCCAAAAACTATAGGTATTAGTAGAGATAATGCTGTGAGCAATGCACTTGTGACGATTTCTTTTGGTTTCATGGGATTATAACTCCTTTCATAGTTATTATAGTTATAATATTATTAGCATTATTCCAATAGTCGTCAGGTAATGCAAGTGAGCGAATTTTGTTTTTTCGTAAATGGTTCTTGACGAGGTTACAAGAAAGCCGTTAGAAAGCTTTTCGCGGAGTAACAAAAAAGGTAAGACAAAACAAACTGCAAGTAATGCAGTTATAATTGATATGTCTCAAAGTTAGACTGAGCTTAAAAGCTTTAGCTTTCGCAGTAACCGAGCCTTAGAATCATAGAAAAAACAAACTTGAGCGAGCTGTATTACCTGACGATGACCCACATATTAGTATCTTTGTAAAATCATCGATTATTTTAATGACAATTATACTGTATATACACCTGAGTAGTCAACCGATTTTAAAAAAAACGCTATTCCAATAGAAAGCCTTTTTCTTTTAGTAACTTTTCGGCCTTATTTATACAATCAAAATTAATTGCTTCTACGGTATGTATGTGAACGCCGTTGGTGAGTTTGGAAAGCAGGCTTGCCTTATGTTTGCTTACAGACTTTAGAAAATTTTCCACATCATGAGAATTTGATAGCATTAGCAAGCCGTGAAGCTCACCGTAAAGGGGGTGTTCTACTATAACATCTATTACTTTACAGCCGCATTGGACGAAAGTCAAAAGTTCTTCTCTGGTGCTATGTTCGTCATGGCATACGGCAATTTGCTTAGTGCAAAGTTGTACAGGTTTATTTATTAAATACCCTTGAGCTGTGGCAATTATATCTTTTCCGGAAGCTCTGAGAATAGCAATGTCTTGCACTATGACCTGACGGGTAACACCAAATATTTTTGCCAGTTCATTACCTGATACGGGTTCATGATGTTTATTTAGGAAATCAAGGATTTTTTCTCGCCGCTGATCAGCATTCACTTCATTTACCTCCCTATACCCCTTTAATTATTATATCAAGTCTGTCAAAAGATTTAAATCTTTATATAAAAATCCATTTCACGAGACGAATTCTCCTGAAAATTCATATAAAACCATGATATGTTTGTCTAGTATTGCTTGAAAAATAGCTAATTATCCTGTAAAATAAAAAAATAATACTATAAAACTTTAAGGAGGCTTTTTTTTTGAAACCTGAACGGATTTCAAAATTAGCAGATTCTCTTAAAGAGCAAAACATAGGCGCCGTTCTTGTTGGCCCCTCACCGGACTTAGAATACTTGACAGGCCTTACCCCTTCACAGGATGAGAGGTTTAAGGGGTTATTTGTTTTATCTGATGGAAGTTTTTTCTACATAACGCCATCCCTTTATCTTGAAGAAACTCAAAAGTGCATAGGCCACGATGTAAAGCTCTATGTATGGTACGATGAGGAAGGTTTTTTAGGTGTATTAAAGCAGGCAAGTGAAGACTTTAAACTACAAGGCCTGCGCATAGCAGTAAGTGACGGTATTTCAGCTGTACACCTTTTGGATATACAAAAAACTATTGATGGAGATTTTGTAAAGGGGAATATATTACTTGGTGAACTTAGAATGATAAAAGATGCTGAAGAATTGGATAACCTCCGGAAAGCATCTGCAATTATTGATGATGTTGTAAAAGATTTGTTTGAATTTATAAGGCCTGGAATACGGGAAAGGGATATAAAGAAAAAGATAGAGGAACTTTGCCTTGAAAAGGGCGCTTCTGGTCTGTCTTTTGACCCTATTGTTGCTTCAGGACCCAACAGTTCTATGCCTCACTATAATGGTGACAGCAGGATTATTGAAAAACGCGATATAGTGCTTCTTGATTTAGGATGTAAATACAACGGTTATTGTTCAGATACAACCCGTACTTTTTTTATTGGAGAGCCAAGTGAAAAAGAAAAGAGCGTCTATGCTGCTGTCCTTGAGGCAAATTTGGCAGCGGAAGCCTTTATAAGAGAAGGTGTCACCTGCGAAGAAGTGGATAAAATGGCCAGAGATGTCTTAAAGAATGCAGGACTTGATAAGTACTTTATTACCAGAACTGGCCACGGCATAGGTGTAAATATTCATGAATATCCTAATATAGTTGCTAACAATAAACAGATATTGCAAAACGGTATGGTTTTTAGCATAGAGCCCAGTGTCTGCATTCCCGGAGAATTTGGAATACGCATAGAAGACATAGTTGTTGTAAATGAAGGGAAAGCAGAAATACTTAATAAATTCACAAAAGAGATGTTGGTGATTTAACTTTAAAAAGGGGGGAAGTTTTTTAAAACAATATTTATTTTTTAAATATTTTATTTAGGAGGGGAAAGAAAAATTATGAAAAAGATACTTTCATTGTTAGTGGTAACATGTTTACTTATTAGTGTTGTAGGCTGTGGTGGCGGCAGCAGCCAGCAGTCTGATGCTGACGTGCCAGCCGGTGATGACTGGAAAATAGGTGTAATTACAGGTACAAGTTCTCAAAACGAAGAGGAATTTGTAGCTGGCCGCGAATTAGTAGAAAAGTACGGTGAAGACAGGGTAATTCACAAAACATATCCTGATAACTTTACAAAAGAACAGGAGACTACAATTACTTTAGCATTGGATATGGCTTCAGACCCCAGTGTAAAGGCCATTATCTTCTGCCAAGCAGTTCCCGGAACTGCAGCAGCCTTTGAGAGCATTAGAGAACAGAGAGATGACATTCTCTTAATAGCTGGATTGCCTCAGGAAGATCCCACTATCATGAGTGAAATTTCCGACATCGTAATCGATACAGACAACCTAAAACGAGGAGAAACCATAATGGAACTTGCCCACCAGATGGGTGCTAAGAAGTTTATACATTATTCATTCCCGAGACATATGTCTATTGAACTTTTAGCTCAGAGAAGAGATATCTTCAAACAAAAAGCTGAAGAACTTGGCATAGAATTTATTGAAGTAGCAGCCCCCGACCCAATGGGTGAAGGTGGAATTCCTGCTTCACAGCAGTTTATCCTGGAAGATGTGCCAAGACAGGTTGCAGAGCATGGTAAAGATACAGCTTTCTTCAGCACAAACTGTGCTATGCAGGAACCCTTAATCAAAAAAGTGCTTGATGAAGGAGCCATTTTCCCTGAACAGTGCTGCCCAAGCCCATATCACGGATATCCTGGAGCTTTAGGTATCGAAATACCGGAGGATAAAATCGGCGATGTTGATTTTATTATAAGCGAGATTACAAATAAGGTTAAGGAAAAGGGTAATAGCGGCAGAATGGCTACTTGGACGGTTCCTGGCGCAATTGCCATGATAAGAGCATGTGGAGACTTTGCTGTAGAATACGCTAAAGGCAATGTGGAACGCCAAGACATAGAGAGCTTTATTGAGTTCTTGAGGCAGGAAGCAGGAGATATAAAAGTTCAAACATACAAATCTGACAATTTCCTTCTCTTTGTAGGCGAATCACAGATATTCTAATAGCAGATGACATCAATATTTAAGGTTGCCTTTCAGGCAACCTTAAATATTGAAATCAGGAGGAGGGTGAGTTTTGAGTAAGCCAATCTTGCAGTTAATCGATATTAGCAAGGATTACTATGGAAATCAAGTCTTAAAAAAGGTTAACTTAACCGTTCAACCCGGTGAAGTTCACGCCATAGTTGGTGAAAACGGTGCGGGAAAATCTACCTTGATGAACATCATATTTGGCATGCCCGTTATTCATAACACAGGAGGATTTTCAGGTCAGATTATTTTTGATGGTGAACCGGTTAATATTGATTCTCCAAAAGTAGCCATGGAAAAGGGAATAGGCATGGTTCACCAGGAATTTATGCTGCTTCCGGGGTTTACTATTACCGAAAACCTGAAGCTAAACCGTGAAATTACAAAGCACAATTTAATCAGCAAGTTTCTGGGCGATAAAATGAAAAGCCTTGATATGGAATCAATGCGAAAGGATGCCAGAAAGGCTTTAGATACTTTAGGTGTTGACATAGATGAGATGCTGCCCGTTGAAGGCCTTCCTGTAGGTCACAAGCAATTTGTAGAAATTGCGCGAGAAATAGACAAGACTAACATGAAGCTGCTGGTCTTTGACGAGCCCACGGCCGTTTTAACCGAAATAGAAGCGGACCTTTTTCTAAAAGCTGTAAAGAAGCTTTCCAATGAAGGTATAGCCATACTCTTTATTACACATAGGCTCAATGAAGTTATGCAGGTAGCTGACAATATTACTGTAATAAGAGACGGTGAAGTGGTAGGGAGACTCTCAAGAGAAGAGGCTACTGTTGAAGATATGGCCAGGCTAATGGTAGGCAGGAAAATTGATAGAGTGGAGAAATCAAAAAAAGTTAATAATGGGTCTCAAGAAAATATCTTGGAAATAAGAAATCTCAAAGTGGACATGCCTGGAGAGGTAGTCAAAAATGTAAATCTTGATGTGAAAAAAGGTGAAATTTTAGGAATCGGAGGCTTAGCAGGTCACGGTAAAATAGGCATTGCCAACGGAATAATGGGGCTTTATCCTGCTTCGGGGCAGGTTGTTTTCAAAGGAAGCAAGATAAAGTTAAACAATCCCAATGATGCCCTTTCAAGAGGAATGGCTTTTGTTTCTGAAGACCGAAGGGGTGTCGGTTTGCTTCTCGACGAAAGCATAGAAAAAAATATTGCTATAACAGCTATACAGGTCCAAGGTAAATTTTTAACAAAAATCTTAGGTATTAATTTTGTTCTCAACACAAAAATCAGAGAACATGCAAACAAAACCATAAAAGAATTAGATATAAGGTGTACCGGACCCGAGCAGCCAGTCCGTAGGCTCAGCGGCGGCAATCAGCAAAAAGTGTGCATAGCTCGAGCTATTACTCTAGAGCCTGATTTGCTTTTTGTTTCTGAGCCCACTCGAGGAATTGATGTAGGTGCAAAAAAAATAGTTCTGGACCTTTTGCTAAAACTAAATCAGGAAATGGGCATGACAATTGTAATCACATCCAGTGAATTGGCCGAGTTGCGCTCTATTTGTGATAGAATTGCTATTATATATGATGGAAAACTTGAAGGTATTTTACCGCCTGATGCTGATGATACAGATTTTGGATTGATGATGGCTGGTGGGTACTCTGATATGGCAAAGGAGGTTTCCTGATGAGCCAGAAAATAAAAAAGTTTTTAGATAAGTTTGGTTATACCAGAATAATTATTATACTATTTCTGATTATGCTTTTTATAGCAGCTTTTGCATTAGAACTTCAAACAGATAGCCTTATTTCCGGAATATTAAATAGAGCGGGCATGAATATGATCTTGACTCTTGCAATGGTTCCCTCAATACAATCAGGAACAGGCCTAAATTTTGGACTATCAGTTGGTATACTGTGTGGCGTGCTGGGTGCCGTGCTTAGTATTGCTATGAATTTAACAGGTTGGCAGGCGTTTTTAATAGCTAATGGCTTAGGTATTGTATTTGCCATTATTGCTGGATATATATATGGCCTTTTGCTAAACCGGGTTAAAACCCAAGAGATGCTAATCGGCACATATGCAGGATTTTCAGTAGTGTCCGGAATGTGCATGTTCTGGATTTTAGCCCCCTTTAAAAGCCCGAAAATGATATGGCCATATGGAGGTAGAGGCCTTAGAGTTACCGTTTCTCTTGAAGATACTTTTGATAAGATATTAAATAATTTCCTCTTGAGAGAGTATAATGGGATAGAAGTGCCCTGGGGACTGTATGCTTATATTATTCTTTTGTGCCTTGCAGTATGGCTGTTTTCTCGCAGCAAAACGGGAATTGCCATGCAGACTGCAGGAAGTAACCCCAGATTCGCAGAGTCTTGCGGGATTAATGTTGACGGCATGCGTATAATCGGCACTATTTTGTCAACGGTTCTAGGAGCAATGGGGATCTTAGTTTATGCTCAGAGCTACGGATTTTTGCAACTATATAATGCTCCTCTTTACATGGCTTTTCCAGCTGTAGCTGCTATCCTCATAGGTGGAGCGAGTGTGCACAAGGCGTCTATAGCCCATGTTATAATAGGGACATTTCTGTTTCAAGCACTACTTGTAGTAGCATTACCTGTAACTAATGCAGTGCTTCCGGAGGGAAATCTTTCAGAAGTAGTGAGAATTATAATAAGCAACGGGATAATAGTATACGCTCTAACCAGGATAGGTGGAGGTGAATAAATTTTGATGGGAAAACAATCTTCATGGAATATCAAAAAGACTGTCAGTACAAATATAGTCCCGGTTGTATTTACAGTGTTGTGTTTAGTGGGAGCTATTATAGCTGAAGCAAGTCCATTCTTTCTTTTAAGCTCAGTAATTACTAGGCTCGCACGTAATTTGCTTCTTGTGTTTTCGTTAATAATACCAGTTGTTACGGGCCTTGGTTTAAATTTTGGAATAGTTTTAGGAGCCATGGCTGCTCAAATCGCTTTGATAGCAGTAGTTCATTGGAATATTACTGGCCTTGGCGGTTTTACTGTTGCAGCTCTTTTATCTGTTCCTATATCAATATTGTTTGGGTGGCTTACGGGAAAAGTTCTAAATAAGGCTAAAGGCAATGAAATGATCACCAGTATGATGCTAGGCTTTTTTGCAAATGGCCTTTATCAGTTATTATTTTTATTTATCTTGGGCGGCGTAATACCTATGAAAAATGATACAATAATGCTTCCTTCTGGCATAGGTATTAAAAATACTGTTTCATTGAAAGGCTTAAAATATGCCCTGGATAATGTAATAATGATAAGTCATGATTCCTTGGCTATCCCAGTTTTTACCTTCATCATAACAGCATTGCTAGCCCTTGCTATAAGATTTTTGCTGCAGACAAAACTGGGCCAGGAACTAAGATGCGTAGGTCAAGATATGAATATTGCTGCAACTTCAGGAATAGATGTTGATAAGATGAGGATTATCGCTGTTATTCTGTCAACTGTGCTTGCGGCTTGGGGACAGTTAATACATCTGCAGAACATCGGCATATTGCAAACTTATGGAAGCCACGAACAGGTTGGACTTTTTGCGGTAGCTTCAATACTGATAGGTGGAGCATCAGTTACGAAAGCCACTATAGGCCAGGCAGTACTTGGGACTTTCCTGTTTCACCTGCTTTTCATCATATCCCCTATGGCAGGTCAAAAGTTGGTTGGGGAACCTCAGGTAGGCGAGTACTTTAGAGCTTTTGTGGCCTACGGTGTAATAGGTGTGTCTTTAGGGCTTCACGCATGGCAAAAACAGCAAGCTAGAAAGAACAAACTTGAAGATATATAACAAGTCACTTAAAAGGTTCAAGATGAGGTGGTTAGCCTCATCTTATTTATTGTGTTATTTATTGTGAAACAACAAATTCCAGACCCGAAAGAATCTCCCATTGCGTTGTCGGGTGGGGTTAATTTTATTTTAGAATATCCGATATAATTTCCGCCAAAATCAAAATTCCTTGGTTGGGGCTTGGGATTTTTACACCAATTACTTGTAGAAGGCTTAGTGCAAAGCCGATAACTAAGAACACCGAAACTGCAGTAAGTTCCCGCCACAATTTTTGCTCAATTAAACCTGGTATTTGCAGAAATGCTATAATTATAAAAATTAATATCACTAATATTATCATATTTGTTACCTGCCTTTTACAGGAGCAGATGAGAGACCGGTATCCCGGAGCCTTGCATCCACTTTAATCTCAACATTTATCGTTGGGAACACGTCCCGCCATTTCGTTTGAAGAGTTTTCCACTCCTTTGGGTATTTTCTGTGAACCGCATCGCCAAACCCAAAAATGTCCGCCCCCCATTCCTTTTGGGCCTTTTCTAAAACCGATTGAACTTCATTTTTTATAACCTGAGCCTTGCGCTGCTCTAATTCTTTAAACGTTTTTGTATTTGTAAGATCAATATCTGGTAATTGTTCGGCAAGATTCCCTTCTTCTTTTATTTCAATTGTAATTTTAATCTGGTCATCTGATATTTCAGGGATTATCTTACTGCTTGCCCTTATGATTTCTAATGCAACGTCTTCATTTTCATCTTTAGGGGATTTGACCAGGATAATCCCGCTCACTACTTTCCCTAGAATCCAATTTAGACCTCGGGTTTCATGTTCATCTAAAAAACCCACCAGTTTGTCTTTTCTAAAAACTGAGGCGCCTGTTAATCTCATCTTTTGATTTTTATTTTGATGATCCTGTATCATTTCTATGCGACATGCGATTGGATCTGAAGTAGGGCTTGCGAGGTTTTTAAGAAACTCATTTATGTTTACTTGTACAGCCATGGAGGTAGCAGAGCTTGATTTTATCATATTTTCAATGGCTTCTGCTGGTATATTTACCTGTTCATGCTTTGCACTGATTATATCGTGAGCTTTGCCTTTTGCGATTAACAACCAGCTAGTGCGCCTAGGCTCAGGGTCCCTATTTAAAAAGTCTATTAGAGGGGTTATACCTTCCCGGGCTAATTCCTCTCCTATGACTACGATTTTATTTTGGGGAAAAAATAATTTCCGGTCTGATTGCATAGTAGCATTTCTAGCAGCATCAATGATTGTATAACCTGTAGATGTTAAAACCCAAACCCCTTTAGAACTAGCAGAACCAGCTCCGGAAGGAATGGCTCCTTGCAATTCGCTGGGTTTTATGATCTGAAAGGCAACGCTCAGCTTTCCCTCTTCTTCTGATTTATCAATGCCCATTGCTGAAATTATAGCTATAGTATCAAGTTCCCGCCGACTCCAGCAGCCGATTAAAATTGTCCCCATAATAATTATTAATATAAGGATTAAATTCTTCCTCATTTATAATCAATCCTTTTCTTGCCAATTACAGCTACAATCAGCAGCAACAAAGGCAGTGCGAAAGTAAAAAACAAGTTATACCATGTTAAAACTTTATATGATAGAAATTCATTTAGTTCAACAACGCTTTCAGCTTGTAATATAGATAGACTGACTATTACAGTTCCCATAGCCACCACTATTGGACGATAATCTTTTAATTTTAGTAATTGAGCCGCACTTAAGACTGCTAAATAATTATGTATGGCTATATCGATGCACATGCCTAGCACCCAAAATCCTATAAACAGTGCGTCAATTCTTTCTAAAAAACTCCCTATATTTATCATGCGAACTAAATGGAAAAAGGGAAAATTTAATATTTTTGCCTGTTCCAGTCCAAAAACCCCTATTGTGGTAATAGAAGTGGGGGTTAAATGAAGTGTGAGGATAAAAGAGATCAAAACTACGGTAGTTCTTATTTTTTCTGGTTCATTTATAAATGGCTTAAGCATCCACAAAAACAAACTCAGAGTTGACCTTGCAGCTATAACAAAGCCACCATAAATTACAGGAATTATTCCATCTTCCAACACAGGAGTGAGAGCATAAATATCTACGTCTTTAGCTATCATTATAAAAACCAAAAATACAGAGGCCAGGACTAGAGGAGCAACAATTTCTGCAACTCGGCAAATAGTTTCTAAGCCTTTGTAAATCGAATAGGCGGCAAATAAAGCGGTTGCGGTAATAAAAACTATAATGGGCGTTTCAGGATATGGTATAGCTTTGAGAAACTCTCCCAGCTCTCTTAAAATTACAGCTGTTCGATGCAGGAAGAACCATACATACAGTGCTCCTATAATTTTCCCCCAAGAACCTAAAATTGTTTCAACAGATTGAATCAATGATTGCCCTGGAAATCGATTTGTCAAAAAATACACCGGTAGTACTAACAATATATGTATCGGAAATGCTAGAATAGCGGAAATCCATAGATCTTGATTCCAGGGTGGAGCGTTTACATACGGTAGATATGCCATTGTAAGCATTAGACGACTTATAACAAATATTAGTATGAATTGATTATTTGATATCTTTCCTTTTTCCAGCATATCGTACCTCTCAGCATTATTTATTGTTTGTATTATTTTTCATAGGATTCGGCATTAAATCAGGTTCTTGACGCACCAAGTCATTTTGGGTGAACAGTTTCGGCCTTTTGTGCATTTTCCATAAGTGTGGGCGTAAAAACACATCTTTTAGGTCCTCAGAAACAATAGGTGCAATTGGAGCAAGATATGGTACTCCAAAGGAACGAAGGGATACCATGTGGGTTAAAAAGAACGCAGCACCAATCATAATGCCAAACAAACCCAAAAACGCTGCTAATAATACGTAGGTCAAGCGCATAATAGACACTGTATCACTTATGGAAGCAACTACATAGGAAGATATGGCAGTTAAAGATACCACAATGACCATAGGAGCACCAATGAGACCCGCAGAAACTGCCGATTCACCTATTACAAGAGCTCCTACAATACTTACCGCCTGACCAACAGGTCTTGGCAATCTGATGCCTGCTTCTTTTAAGATTTCGTATATGATGCCCATTACCATGGCTTCAACAAAAGCAGGAAATGGAGTACCTTCTCTGGCAGCAGCTATGCTGATAAGCATAGTTGGTGGTAACATTTCTTGATGATATGTGGTCAGGGCTACGTATAGTGCCGGTGCAAATACACTTACAAAATAGGCAGTAAATCTTAGCAGCCTTACAATTGAGGCATAAAAAGGCCTGGAATAATAGTCTTCGCTGGTCTGAAAAGCCTCTATAAAGAGATATGGAACTGTTAATACAAAAGGTGTGCCATCAGTTAATATAGCAACTCGACCTTCCAACATTTTAGCAGCTACAATGTCGGGTTTTTCGCTATTGCCTACAGTTGGCAAAAAGGACAAGGGACTATCTTCAATATATTGTTCTATGTAGCCGGATTCTAGGATGGCGTCAGCGTCTATTTTAGAGAGCCTTCTTTTAACTTCTTCAACGATTTTCTCATCGGCAATGCCTTTTATATAAGCAATTACTACATCAGTTTGTGTCTGCTTGCCAATTTTCATTTTTTCAAATTTTAAATTTGGATTTTTAATTTTTCTCCGCAGGAGTGATGTTGATGTCCGCAGTGTTTCAGTAAAACCCTCTCGGGGTCCCCTTACTACAACTTCAGTGTCAGGCGGGGTAACGTTTCGTGTTTCCCAACCCCGCAAATTGACAATAAGGGCTGTGGCAAAGCCCTCTAAGAAAAGTGCAGTATCACCAGATAAAACATGTTCCACAACTTCTTGAAAATCATTTACTTCGCTTACTTCGGTAAGGGTCAGGATTCGCTGATGAATTATATTTAATGTATTTTTTTGGTTTAACTCATCGTCTACCTCTGATATATGCATATCAATCATCAGAGACTTCATTAAATTCATTTGCACAAACTCTTCATTAACAAGACCGTCTACATAAACTATAAAGGCTTTTATGCGCGTATGAGAGCCTATTTCAAACTGACGGAAGACGATATCACTTGCATTTGAAAAAACCTCTTTTATTTTTGTGAGGTTTTCCTGAAGATTAGAAGACAAGGGGTTTGGAGTTTTTTCTGAAGTTTTATGCTCTAGCTTTTGTTTTAATTTAGATGAAATAAAATGCCTGTGTAACTTTTTAAACCACTTGAGCATATTTATCCCAGTCCTGAAGATTAATTATTTAGTTGTAGTATGTTGCCGGTGTCGTAATTATATACAAAGTTGTCAAGAAATTCTTATACATGATATAATTTACAATATCATTCGGAAGGCGGGGGTTTTATGCTGTATATAAATAACGAGTCCAATGACCCTTATTTTAACATGGCCCTTGATGAGTATGTAGTAAAACACCTAAATCCATCTAATGACTATTTTTACTTTTATCAGAATAGACCTTCAGTAATTATCGGGAGAAACCAAAACGCCATAGAAGAGGTAAATCTGGAATATGTCAAAAATAACGATATAATCGTAGTTAGGAGAATGTCAGGCGGCGGAGCCGTATATCACGATATGGGTAACATTAATTTTTCTTTTGTTGTAGACTATCGAAAAGAGGATTTTAACAGCATAGAAAGGTTTGCCAAGGCAATAGTTAAGGCACTTGGCAAATTTGGGATAGATGCTGAGTTTTCCGGGAGAAATGACATAACAATAGACGGGAAAAAATTTTCCGGCAATGCCCAATATGTGACAAAAAATCGTATTCTGCATCATGGCACGTTGCTTTTTGATTCTGATTTGTCAGTGCTGTCAAAGGCACTAAATGTTAAGCCGGAAAAAATCAAGTCGAAGGGCATAAAATCCGTAAAAAGCAGAGTTACAAATATAAAAGATTATCTACCAGATAAAAATGTTACAGTATCTCAATTTAAAGAAATGCTGCTTAAGTTTGTGTTTGAGGTAGAAGGAAAAGAGTTGCAGGAGTATAATCTTACACCTAAAGATATAGAGCAAATTATGGACCTCAGAAATAAAAAGTATTCAACCTGGGAATGGAATGTGGGCAGCTCACCTGAATTTGATTTAATTCGCTCAGCACGCTTTAATGGGGGAGAAGTTCAAGTTCATATGAATGTCAAGGACGGAATCATAAGTGACATAAAATTTTATGGAGATTTTATGAGCATTCGCGATGTATCAGAAGTGGAGGAAAAACTTCGGGGGCAAAGATTTAAGCAGGAGGATATCAAAGATGTCCTTTCTAAAATAGATGTAAAAGAATATTTTGGGTTTATCAGTTTGGAAGAGATTCTATCACTTTTTTAATATAAGCGTATATGATACTTCCAAGTAGAAGGTCTAATCGAAATTATATTATCTACTGGAGGTATTTTTTTATTATAGCCTACAGTCTTTTTTGTATTTAAAAAACTGTTTGCGAATAGCAGGATATTTTTCGAAAAAATTATTTAGTAAATCGATATTGCTCACTGTATCTACAGTTAGATGGTGTTCAATCATCTCGGTTTGGCGCAGGATATTATCTTTAACTCCTATGTTTTTTAAAAATGTTTCAACAATTTGGTGCCTTTTTAACAAATAATCCCCAATTCTCTTGCCTTCTTCGGTGAGCTGAATGATGCCGTATTTTTCATAGACCAAAAGGCCCATTTCTGTAAGTTTTTGAACAGTCTTTGTGGCTGAGGATGCCTGGACGTTTAGTTGCTGTGCTAGATTTGTAATTCTAATATATCCTTGTTTTTTACATGTCCTGTAGATCATTTCAAGATAATCTTCCATACTGGGAGAAAGCCGAAACTTTTCCTGTCTGAGCAATTCATATCCTCTGTAAGTATGAAATTCGATATTGTCTTCTCTTTTATTTTTCAATTGCTAAACCCCCAGAGCTTTAGGTAACACCAATTTAATTAAAAACATATATTATTGTTAGCAATGCAAAGTTTCCCTAATCTAACTTATTTGTAGGGGACGTAAAATATGCACTATGCCATAAAAATAAAGGGGGTTTATGAAAAGTGGAAAGAGAAGTGGTTTCATTATATAAATTGCCAATTGGAAAATCCGGAAGAGTCAAAATGCTTACTGCAAATGGCAATATACGGCGGCGTCTAATGGATCTGGGCCTTGTTGAAAATACAGTAGTTGAAGCCTTAAGAAAAAGCCCTTCGGGAGACCCTACCGCTTATCAATTCCGCGGCACAGTCATAGCGCTGCGCTCTGAAGAAGCTTCCAACATATTTGTCCATGTATGCTAAACAAGGAGGTAAGTTAAATGGGTCTTACTGCTCAATCAACGTGGCTGGGGGCTTTAAAGAATGAGATTGCTTTTGAAAAGTTTGGCACTGATAGCATAATAGTTGCCCTTGTGGGCAACCCAAATACTGGAAAAAGCACGGTTTTTAATAGCTTAACGGGTCTAAAACAGCATACAGGCAACTGGCCCGGCAAAACCGTAACCTGTGCTGAAGGGTTTTATGAACATAAAGGTGAAGAAATTTCTCTGGTTGATCTGCCCGGGACTTATTCCTTACTGCCCAATTCTGTGGAAGAGGAAGTTGCCAGGGATTTTATCTGCTTTGCAAAACCCCAGTGTTGTGTAGTAGTTACTGATGCCACATGCCTTGAAAGAAATTTAAATCTCGTGCTTCAGGTCCTTGAGATAACCGATAGAGCAGTAGTATGTGTAAATCTCATTGATGAAGCGAAAAGGAAAAAAATCCATATTGACCTTAAAAAACTATCACATATATTAGGGGTGCCGGTTGTAGGCACAAATGCCAGAGAACAAGAGGGGCTGGATCGTTTAAAAGATGAGATTAATAACATTAGCTTAGGCAAAATTAAGGCATCCCCTCTTAAAGTGAAGTATGATGAAACAATTGAAAGGGCAATAAAGGTCATTGAGGAAAGCCTTTATCCCTTATTAAAAGGCGAGCTTGACAGCAGATGGGCAGCACTTCGATTAATTGAAGAAGATAAAAGAATAATAGATATGGTAAATAATGCTGATAACCTTTTGAGCAAGGAACTATTAAAGGCAGCCCTAAAAGAGGCAAAAGGCATACTCGAAACAAGATACGCCTGTATTGATGAAATTAGAGATGCTATAGCAACAGCTATAGTGCTTAAGGCGGAAGAAATCAGTCGTGCTACAGTTAGATTTGAAAACACACATTACAATGAGCTTGACCGAAAAATTGATGACATCTTAACGTCAAAACTTTTTGGAATACCCATAATGCTGGCACTTTTAGGCTTTGTTTTCTGGCTCACCATATCAGGGGCAAATTATCTATCTGAAATCCTGGCGGAAAGTTTTTTTTATGTAGAAGACTTTTTAACTGATTTATTCCTTTATTTTGGCGTTCCCGAGTGGATATACGGGGCCGTGGTGTTGGGAGTTTATAGGACGGTGGCTTGGGTAGTATCGGTCATGTTACCTCCTATGGCGATTTTTTTTCCTTTGTTTACGCTACTTGAGGATTTGGGATATCTGCCACGAGTGGCATTTAACTTGGATAATTTTTTCAAGAAGGCGCATACCCATGGAAAACAAGCTCTTACTATGTGCATGGGATTTGGTTGCAATGCAGCAGGGGTTGTGTCTTGTAGAATAATTGACTCTCCCAGGGAGAGGCTTATTGCAACGATAACAAATAATTTTGTGCCGTGTAACGGCAGATTTCCTACTTTAATCGCTCTATCCACCATATTTATCGCTGGCTCTTTCGGTGCTTTTCAAACAGTAATAGCGACCATTGCCGTGATGGTGGCTATAGTATTTGCCGTATTAATAACCCTAATGGTATCAAAAATTCTGTCTCAAACAATACTAAAAGGCTTGCCATCTACCTTTACATTGGAACTGCCGCCTTATCGCAAACCCCAATTTGGCAGAATCTTGGTGAGATCCCTTTTAGATAGGACCATATTTGTGCTGGCTCGTGCTGCATTAGTTGCAGCTCCGGCAGGCCTAATAATATGGCTGATGACAAATACTTATATAGACAATATAAGCATACTTGGCTGGTGTGCAAAATTTTTTGAGCCCTTTGGTCGGATTATGGGATTAGATGGATATATTCTCTTGGCGTTCTTTTTGGGACTTCCTGCAAATGAAATTGTCATACCGATCATCATCATGAGCTATACGGCATCAAATTCTCTGATGGAATTGGAAACCCTTGCGTCTTTAAGACAGCTTTTATTGGCAAATGGCTGGACCTGGGTTACAGCAGTATGCACCATGATTTTTTCCTTAAACCATTTTCCATGTGGCACAACTTTGCTTACCATTTATAAAGAAACCCAAAGCATTAAGTGGACAGTAGCTTCATTCTTAATACCTACTGTAACTGGAATACTACTTTGCATTGTTTTTCGACTATTAGTGTCTTTGTTGGGCATTTAAACTGGCAAGTTTTGCAACAATATTTTATAGTGGGATTTGAATAAAATGTATTTGCATTACTTGGAATTTGTGATAAAATATACAAAGAAAAATATTTGAGGAGGTAATTTTCCTTGAAAGTGTTTGTTGATCAGGATCTTTGCATTAGCTGTGGCCTTTGCATCGACACCTGCCCATCAGTTTTCGATTGGAATGACGATGGAAAGGCACACGCAATAGTCGATGAAGTGCCAGCAGATGCAGAAGACGATGCAAGAGAAGCTTTAGAAAGCTGCCCATCAGAGGCAATAAAAGAAGAATAGCATATTAGAAAAAAAGGGAATCTCATATAATTATGAATGAGATTCCCTTTTTCTATATAAAATAAAGAAGGAATTTCAAGGATTATGTAGAACTAATATATATAATGAAACACAATATCATAATATGAAACAGGGAGGTTTCCTCATGAAAAAACTTGATGTTATGAAACGCATTATTGATTGCGGTATTGTAGCAGTAGTAAGGGCCGAATCGGCAGAGCAAGCCTTGAAGATCGCCGAGGCAGTTAAAGCCGGCGGAGTAGAATCGATTGAAATTACCATGACAGTACCTGGAGCAATTGATGTTATCAAGGAACTTGCTAAGGCATACCCCAATGGTGAGATTTTGATCGGAGGAGGCACAGTTCTGGATCCTGAAACAGCTAGAGCAGCAATGCTTGCGGGTGCTGAGTTCATAGTAAGCCCCCATTTTAACCCAGACGTAGTAAAACTCTGCAACAGATACCAAAAAGTAAGCATGGCCGGTGCAATGTCCATAAAGGAAGTTGTAGAGGTTATGGAATCAGGAGCAACATTTGTGAAATTCTTCCCGGGCAGCGCATTTGGTCCATCTATGATCAAAGCTATAATGGGACCACTACCATATGCGCCTATTGTGCCTACAGGTGGAGTAAGCCTTGATAACGTTGCTGAATGGATTAAAGCCGGTTGCCAGGCAGTTGGTGTTGGCGGCGAGTTGACGAAGGGTGCCAAGAAAGGCGATTACAAAGAGGTTGAAGAAACGGCCAGGAAGTTTGTAGAGGCTATTAAAGCAGCAAGGAATAAGGCTTAACTTTGTTTAGAAAACATAAGGTAATTTATACACTGGGTCAATTTTAATAATGAAGGAAGGTGTTTCATGTGGCCAACAAAGTTGTTACTTTTGGCGAAATAATGCTTAGGCTGACCCCTCCAAATTACTTAAGGTTTGTCCAAGCTGATTCTTTTGATGTTACATATGGAGGCGGCGAGGCCAATGTGGCAGTATCCCTTGCCAACTACGGTGAAGATGCCTATTTCGTGACAAAGGTTCCCGATAATCCAATAGGCCAGTCAGCTATCAATCACCTGCGCAGATATGGCGTAAACACCAATTATATAGTAAAAGGCGGTGAACGCCTGGGCATTTACTTTAACGAGATAGGTGCTTCACAGCGGCCTTCACTGGTAGTGTACGACCGCAGCCATTCTTCAATTTCCGAAGCAAAAGTAGAAGATTTCAACTGGGAAAAAATATTAGAAGGAGCTAAATGGTTCCATTTTACCGGAATTACTCCAGCTTTAGGTGATAATGTAGCGGCTTGCTGCCTGGAAGCTGTAAAAGCTGCCAAGAAACTAGGGGTAACTGTAAGCTGCGACTTAAATTACCGCAAAAAACTTTGGTCTAGGGAAAAGGCCCGTTCCGTTATGACGGAGCTTGTGCAATATGTGGACATTGTCATTGCCAATGAAGAAGATGCTGCTGATGTATTTGGCATAAAGGCTGCAGAATCTGATGTTACCAAAGGCCAGTTAAGTGAAGAAGGCTATAAAGACGTTGCCAAGCAGCTCATGGATAAATTCTCATTAAAAGGCGTAGCTATAACCCTTCGTGAAAGCTACTCAGCGTCAGATAACGGCTGGTCTGCCATGTACTATGACGGAAATGAATTTTACTTCTCCAGGAAGTATAAGGTGCATATAGTAGACAGAGTCGGCGGCGGCGACTCTTTTGGTGGCGGCTTAATTTACGCACTATTAAATGGATATTCACCTAAAGATGCACTGGAATTTGCTGTTGCAGCCTCTTGCCTAAAGCATACTATAGTCGGCGACTTTAATCATGTGACAGTAAAGGAAGTCGAAAATCTAGCCAAGGGAGATGCCTCAGGAAGAGTACAGCGGTAATATTCAGATGCACGTAAAAACATGCCTTTACCCATGAAGGCATGTTTTTTTATTTTTAAAAAAACTTTTTTTCACAAGTTCAGCAGGATTTTTTGCTTTGATGTCGAAGTAATATAAATACAAACGTTTTTACAAGTCGTGGTTTTAATATAAAACCCATTAAAACCTTGATGCATCGAGGATTAAGCCATTTTTTATCTGCGTCAAAACAAAAAAATAAACAATAAGAAATATATATTATAGAAACGTTTGCATTATTAAACCTAATAATGCCGATTGCATTTTGGCTTCTACATGGTGGGAAGGAAGAATTCAATGGTAACTATAAAAGATGTAGCAAAGAAGGCTGGAGTTTCTCCAAGCACCGTTTCTAGAGCTCTAAGTGGAAATGCTTCTGTAAAAGAATCTACCAAACAAAAAATACTAGAAGCTGTTAAGTTATTAAATTACAGACCTAATTTCCTTGCTCAAGGGTTAAAAGAAGGTAAAACCAAGACAATAGGTCTGATTATTCCAAACATACGAAATCCTATATATCCAGCTTTAGCAAGAGGGGTAGAAGATACTGCAAAAAAGTTTGGTTATAGCGTAGTTTTGTGCAATACTGATGAAGATGTAAAAGCAGAAAAAGAGTACATTCAAAAACTAAGAAAAAGATGGGTAGATGGTCTACTGATTGCTCCAGCAGCCAAAGAAACTGAACATATAGTTGAGTTGCAAAAAGAAGGCTTTCCAATGGTAATCATCGTAAGAAATGTGGATTTTTTAGCCAATGCAGTCATTATTGATAACTTTAGAGCAGCCTATGATGCCGTTTCCTTCCTGATTAAGACAGGTCACCAGCGGATTGCAATTATCAAAGGTAATCAGCAGCTGGCTTTATACAGAGAACGGTTTAGAGGATATAAACAAGCTTTACTTGATGCTGGTCTTCCTGTCCATGAAGAGCTTATAACAGGTGATGAATCCGACAGCGTTCAGTGGAGTTTAGACGGTTATAATGCCGTATACAGCCTGTTTGCTCAGAATATAAAGTTTGATGCAGTTTTTGCGACTACTGACCTTAGGGCTATTGGTGCCATCAGAGCTATAAAAGACCACGGCTATAAAGTTCCTGAAGACATTTCAGTTATAGGATTTGACAATCTTGAATTCAGTTCTCTTATTGATCCGCCTTTATCTACTGTGTCACAGCCCTTATACGATATAGGTGTGAGAGCGGTAAATAAATTACTTGCTCTGATTAATACTGAGACAATGCAAGAACCCACAGTAGAAATAATGTCATCAGAGTTAATTATTCGCAGATCTACTAGATAGTACTTTTTTTTACAATAAACTGCAAACGTTTGCAAAATTTAAGTTGTAGTGTTTTTTTATGGTTATTAATCACGAAAAAAGTGATTAATAATAAAAAAATTTATAGGGGGAAAAAGTATGAAAAAGTTTTTAGCAATTTTTTTGGCAGTGCTGATGATTGTCGGTATGACTGCTTGTGGTTCTTCACAACCTGAAGCAGAAAGCCCTTCAGAAACTCCGCAGCAAGAAGAGACTGCACCTGAGGGTGATATTGTCATAGGTGTTCTACAGGATATCACAGGTGTAACATCCACCCTTGGCAAGATGGTGCAGGAAGGTGCTCAATGGGCAGCAGATGAAATCAATGCTGCTGGCGGCATAAATGGACGCAAAGTAAAACTAGTCACATATGATACAAAAGCTGATGTTCAGGAAGCAATTAATGCATATAACCGCATGACCACTACAGACAAGGTATCAGCTATAATCGGTCCTCCTGTTGCAAACATAACTATAGCAATAGCACCCATATCCGAGCAGTATAATGTACCTGTTCTTCACTTTGCCATCGATGACAGAGCCACAATAAAAGATGATGGCACACCGTATAAGAATATGTTCCTATTCCAGCCCTCAGCGAAACAGCAGGGTGCTATAATGGGGAAATTTGCAGTAGAGGAACAAGGGTTGAAAAAATTTGGTATTATTTACAACCAATCAAATGCATACTCTGTATCGCTGCTGGAACCATTTAAAAATACAGTTGAGAGTTTAGGTGCTAAAGTTGTTGCTGAAGTTCCATACCAGCCAAATGACAAAGACTTTAAAACAATGCTCAACAAATTAGTATCCGCAGGTGCTGAGGCAATTTATGCTCCAAACTATACACAAGAGCTTATATTGATTGTTCAGCAGGCAAGAGCAATCGGATTTGACGGAAGACTTATCTGCGGTTTGGACGCATGTCCTCCTTTCCCAACACTGTGCGGTCCTGAGGCAGATGGAGTAATTTACATCAACAACATTACGGAAACAGAACCTCAGATTCAAGGTATAATTGAAGCTTATAAACAAAAAACAGGAAATGATGCCACAAACAAATTCTTCTTGGGATATGATGTTATGAAGATTCTCGCCAAAATAATAGAAGAAGTGGGCGATGACCCAGTTGCAATTCGAGATGCTATAGAAAATCTCTCTGGTTTCCAAGGCCTAACTGGTAATATAACTATCGACCCCAATACTCATCAGACAAAAGGCCTCGAAATGGTTATGCATGAAATTCAAAATCAGGCACCTGTAATGCTTAAGCGTTATTCAGCAGAACAATAAGGTAGCATTAACCAGAAATATCAATATCCCCCCTGCCTGGCAGGGGGGTATTGATAGTATTAGGAGGTAAATAATGTCAATACAAATCATAATCAATGGATTGGCTGTAGGCTCAGTTTATGCTTTAATTGCTACAGGTTTCTCGCTAATTTTTAACATCCTGAAGTTTTCAAATTTTTCTCATGGTGCACTTATGACACTTAGTGCTTTTATTGGTTACTTTTTTGCGGTAAAAACAGGTAGTTCTTTAATTCCGGTAATTATTGTTTCGATGCTTGCGGGCGGTTTGGTTGCCTATATTGGAGAATTTGTAGCTTTTAGAAAAATAACTCTGCGCAGCACATCTCCTGTTTATTACTTTGTGTCATCAATTACCCTTGGCACATTATATGAAGGAATAGTAACAATTTGGGTAGGACCAAACTTTTACAACTATCCGCGGTTTTTTCAAAGCATGGTAGTTAATATAGGCGGTTTTGTCATATCTAAACCGGATTTGATCATGTTTATTTCGTCCTGCTTGGCCCTTGCACTGTTGGTAATATTTATTCAGAAAACAAGGCTTGGTCGTGCTCTTCGTTCGGTTTCATTTGATCGGGACACAGCAGGCCTTATGGGAATAAATGTTTTTGGCATTATTCAACTTGCTTTTTTCATATCAGGTGCACTGGCTGGCCTTTCAGGTGTATTTTTAGGAATCAACTACACTTTGTACCCTCAGCTTGGCAATTTGGTTGTAAAAGGATTTATTGCTTCAGTTATAGGGGGCTTGGGTAGTATTTTTGGTGCAGTTGTGGGTGCTATTTTACTGGGATTGACCGAAACACTGCTCATTAATTTTGTAGGTTCTGGGTATGCACCGGTTTTTTCATTTTTAATCATGTTGGCTTTTCTGCTGATAAGGCCACAGGGTATCGCAGGCTCGAACGTTCAGGAGAAGGCTTAGGGGAGGTTAGCATAATGCAGTTTTATATTTCAATACTCACGTTTACGCTTATTTCAGTTATTGCTGTAACAGGTATATATGTTCTTACGGGGCTAACAGGCATGTTTTCTCTGGGGCAAGCAGCTTTTATGGCAATCGGTGCATATGTATCCGGCTTTTTGGTAGTTAAAGCAGGAGTCCCATTTGTTCTGGCAGCTATAATAGCAGTAGTTATCAGTGTAATAGTAGGCTACATCGTTGGATTGCCTACCGTTCGCCTGCGCCGAGACTATATATCATTGGTTACGCTGGGATTTGGTGAGGCCATAACGGCACTGCTAAACCAAACTCAATCCATAACCGGTGGAGCTTTAGGTTTTTCTGGTATTCCTAAAATCACCACACTGCCATTAGCTTTAATATCTGCAATCGTTTGCATTGTCCTGGTAAGCTATCTTAAAAATTCGAAATACGGCAGGCAGTGCATTGCTGCAAGGAGTGACGAACTCGCGGCAAAAGCCATGGGAATAAATGTCCCCAGAATCAAGATGACTGCTTTCCTTATTGCTGTAGCAGTAACATCTTATGCTGGTGTGCTTTACGCGTTTTTTACAACCTATGTTGATCCCGGTATCTTCGGCTGGAAGAAGAGCGCAGAATGGGTTATCATGGTATTTTTTGGAGGCGTAAGCAGCTTAACAGGTTCCATCTTTGGCACCATTATCTTAACAGCTTTGCCGGAAGTATTGAGATTTGCGGCGGATTATCGCACGGTGTTTTATGCGGTATTGGTGCTTCTTATCATCAACTTTAAACCTACAGGATTGTTTGGCGAATATGAGCTTTCGGTAGGAAATTTATTGAGAAGGCTAAGCGGTAAAAAGGAGGAGAGGAGCAATGCTTGAAGTACGGAATGTAAGCAAGAGTTTCGGCGGAGTCAAGGCAATACAGGACGTCTCCCTTACTGCAAAAAAAGGTGATATTATCGGCATTATCGGTCCTAACGGTGCCGGGAAAACTACATTGTTTAACGTAATATCAGGGATATATACGGCAGATAAAGGTTCGGTCATTCTTGACGGTAAAGATATTACAAAAATGGAGCAGTATATGATTACTCGTGAAGGCATAGGCCGCACATTTCAGAATATCCGTCTTTTTAGGGGTTTAACCGTTTTGGAAAATGTTATGTGCGCTTTTGACCCATTGTCCAGATATTCAATCATAGATGGACTCTTGCCCACTCCAAGACGCTTAGCTGAAGAAAAGCGCGGCAGAGAAATTTGTGAGCATTATCTTGAAGTTGTAGGAATGCTGAAGTATAAAAATGAGCGACCGGAAAATCTTCCGTATGGTCTACAGCGGAAGCTTGAAATCGCACGAGCACTTACATGTCAGCCAAAAGTGCTTTTGCTGGATGAACCGGCCGCAGGTTTAAATCCTACCGAAGTGATGGAGCTTACTGAACTAATCAGCAGATTATGTGAAGAAATCGGCTTTGCTATTCTTTTAATCGAGCACCGCCTTGAACTTGTAATGGGTATTTCTCATAAAATTCACGTGCTGAATTTCGGCAAACCAATTGCAGAAGGGACACCTGAGGAGATAAAAGAGAATCCGGATGTAATAAAAGCTTACCTGGGAGAGGAGGAAGCTAAATGCTGAAAGTCACAAATTTAAGTGCTGCATATGGACACATTCAGGCATTGAAAGATGTTTCAATTGAAGCTGAAAAGGGGCAGATTGTCAGCATTATCGGGTCTAACGGAGCAGGAAAGTCAACCCTCCTTCGGTGCATCTCAAGCCAGGTAAAGCCGACATCCGGTACTATAGAATTTTTAGGCAAACCTATTCCAGACAAACCTCATAAAGTCGTTGAAGCAGGGATAGTCCACGTTCCTGAGGGCCGTCGGACTTTTTCGGGTTTAACCGTAGAAGACAATCTATTAGTAGGGGGCTACCTTTTAAAGGGCAAGGAGCTATATGAAAATCTGGAGAAAAACTATAACCTCTTTCCAAAATTGAGAGAGCGCAAGTCACAGTATGCAGGGACACTTTCAGGTGGAGAGCAGCAAATGTTGGCAATTGCTAGAGGGCTTATGGCAAAACCGAAACTTATTCTTCTTGATGAACCGTCCCTTGGACTTGCACCTATCATCGTAAATCAGGTATTTAACCTAATTGAGCAAATCCGCGACAGCGGTGTGACCGTGCTGCTGGTTGAACAAAATGCGCGCAAGGCTCTCAGCATATGCGACAAAGCTTATGTTTTAGAAAATGGCAGAATAACCTTAAGCGGTACAGGTTGCGAGCTTTTGAATTCTGATAAAGTGAAAAAAGCCTATCTTGGCGGCTAATATATGGAGGTTAAAATATGATTCGTAAATGGAATGAGGAATCCCTTGATCATAGAAATGCACTGCTTTTTGCCATGGGAATATCCGAGGAAGATGCTAAGCGTCCCATTATCGGAATTATAAATTCATGGAATGAAATGAATCCAGGCCATTTTCCTTTTAAAGATGTTATTGAAGACATAAAAAAGGTGGTTTATGCTTCTGGAGGCCTTGCCCTTGAGCTACCTGTGTCTGGTGTGTGTGACGGAATATGTTCAAACACTCCCGGTGACCGATATACCCTCCCCGCTAGAGATATGGTTTCTGCTGAAGTGGAAACGGTGGCGGAGCTTAACATGTTAGATGGCATGATAATGCTTGGTACTTGTGATAAGGTAGTGCCGGGAATGCTTATGGGTGCACTTCGGGTAAACATTCCAACAGTGATGTTTACCGGTGGATATATGGCTCCGGGCAATTACAACGGCAAAATGATAACCCTTACACATACAAAACAAGCATATGCGGCATATGTAGCCGGAGATATAAGCAGGGAGGACTATAAAGCCATAGTAAAAAATGCATGTCCCACACCTGGCGCATGTCCATTTATGGGGACGGCAAATACCATGTGTGCAACAGCAGAAATTTTAGGTCTGTCTCCTCATGGCAATGCAAGTGTAAAAAGCCAGACGCCAGAGTGGCGGCAAATGGCTGTGGAAGCGGCAAAGAAAATTATGGAACTTGTAAAAGAAGAAATTCGCCCTCTCGATGTGATCAAATATGAAAACTTTGAAAATGTAGTCAGATATATGATGGCGACAGGTGGTTCTACTAATTCTATCTTGCACATACCTGCAATTGCCAGGCAAGCAGGATTCGATATAACACCTGAGCTTTTTGATAGGATAAGCCGGGAAGTTCCGGTAATAAGTACCATTTACCCAAACCATCCTTCCTATACAATGGCGGAGTTTTCCGAAGCAGGAGGCCTTGGCGCAGTGTTAGGTGAGCTTGCCAAGGCAGGTTTGATCCATACCAATGCCAAAGGCATGTTTGGTACAATTGCTGATAAAATTTCCCTGTCACAGAACCGAAACCAGGATGTAATTCGATCGGTATCAAACCCAATTTATGAACAGGGAGGCCTTGCAGTACTTTCTGGCAATATTGCTACAGACAGCGCTATTGTGAAATTTTCAGCCGTAGACAAATCAGCATGGCAATTTACAGGTCCTGCAAAGGTATATGACTCTCAGGATGAAGCATGGAATGCCATACTGCGAGATGAAATAGTCCCGGGAGATGTGGTGGTTATCCGCTATGAAGGGCCAAAAGGGTCGCCCGGTATGCCTCATATGGAAACGTTTATGGCAGCGGTTCTGGGTAAAGGGCTTGGAACTAAAATTGCTCTCGTATCAGACGGAAGATTTTCAGGTGCTACAGGCGGTTTAGCTATAGGACACGTTTCGCCTGAAGCTTATGAAGGCGGAAACATCGCGTTTATTCAAAATGGAGATATTATTCATATTGACATAGAAAAGCGCATTTTAATGGTAGACATTACCGAGGAGGAATTTAAAGAACGGAAGAAAGGTTGGAAACCTGTAGAAAAGCCGGCTACAGGTTGGCTGAAACTTTACAGGAAGAATACTACTTCAGCACACCGAGGTGCAACAGTCTTTTGGGATTAACTTATAAGAAAATTAAAGGAGTTGTTTTATAATGGCGACTTTTGAGCGATTCAACTTTAAAACCATAGATGAGATAAGAGATAAGGTAAAAAAGCTAGGTGTAAATATAAGTTTTGCAGATGATCTTTCCCCACTTGCAAAACCTGTTAAAATCGGAAACGTTGTAAGTCCTAATTCTATAGCAGTTTTGCCTATGGAAGGCTGCGATAGTGAACGTGATGGCAGCCCATCGGAACTTGTGAGGAGACGCTACCGTCGATTTGCTGCAGGTGGAGCAGGTCTTTTGTGGTTTGAGGCTTGTGCAGTGGTGCATGAAGGAAGAGCAAACCCACTTCAGATGTATCTGACAGAAAAAAATGTTGGGGCCTTTGAAAAGTTGCTCAAGGAAGTAGATGAAGAAGCAAAAAAACATAACGGCAGTGACCACAGGCCTGTAAAAGTCCTTCAGCTCACACAGTCAGGCAGGTATTCAAGACCAGATGATAAACCTGCGCCAATTATAGCACAGCACGATCCGATGCTTGATCCGAGAGTGGGAATTTCACCTGATGACCCGGTTGTTACAGATGAATATTTAGATGCCCTAATTGAAAAATACGTAAAGTCTGCTAAGCTCGCACGAGAAGCAGGCTTCGACGGTGTAGATATTAAGGCATGCCATAGGTACTTGGTATCTGAACTTCTTGCAAGTCATACGAGAGAAGGCAGATACGGCGGAAGTTTTGAGAATCGCATGCGCTTTCTTTTAGATACAATCAAGGCAGTTCGCAGCGAAGTAGGCGACGATTTTATAATTGCAAGCCGTTTTAATGTGTTTGATGCTCATCCCTACCCTTACGGATTTGGCGTTGATAAAGAAGATTTCTGGAAACCGGATTTAACTGAACCTTTGGCACTTGTAAAGTTGATGGTAGAAAATGGCGTAAACCTTCTAAGCAACTCTGCAGGCAATCCATATTATAGATTTCCACAAGTAACGAGACCTTTTGACACACCAACTATAGGCGGTGAGATTCCGGAAGAACATCCTTTAGAGAGCGTTGCACGCCTCTTTGAATTAACTCGCCAAATTCAAAAGGCTGCGGGTAATATTCCGGTAGTAGGCAATGGTTATAGCTGGCTGAGGCAATTTCTGCCAAATGCGGGCGCGGCAAATATCGCAGATGGTTCCTGTACCTTGGTTGGAATAGGTCGCCAGGCCTTTGCTTATCCTGATGCGCCAAAAGATATGCTTGAAAAAGGTGCCATGGATCCGAAAAAGTCATGCATTGCGTGTAGCAAATGCACTCAAATCATGCGGGACCACGGTCGCACAGGCTGTGTCATAAGGGACAGCGAAGTTTATCTGCCCCTTTACAATGAAGCAAGAAATAATGCTACTAAGAAATAGTATTTGGAGGCGCCTATGATTAATTTAAAAAATAGAGTTGGCAGAGTTGTAGAGCCAGGTAAAGTAGATTTTCTAGTGCGCACGGTTGAAGAACCCAAATCCAACCAAGTTGTGGTAAAAATAATATCTAGCGCTATCTGCGGAAGTGACTTGCATATTTTTAAAGGAAAGCATCCATCTGCGCCACTACCGGTGACCATCGGCCACGAGTTTGCTGGTGAAGTTGTAGCTATCGGCAGTGAGGTTTCCAGATTGAAAATAGGCGATAGGGTGACAGTTGAACCTGTCATAGTTTGTGGAAAATGCATTGCTTGCAGGACAGGCAACTACGCCCATTGTGAAAATATCAGTTTTACCTACCGCAATGGAGACGGTGCAATGGCCGATTATATAACGGTAGAAGAGCCATATGTGTACAAATTGCCTGAGCATTTATCATACAATGCAGGTGCGTTAATCGAACCTCTGTCAGTTGCTGTTCATGCAGTAAGGAGAGCCGATGTAAAGCTTGGCGAAAAGGTTTTGGTAATAGGAGCGGGCGCAATAGGCATTTTGATTGCAGCCCTTTGTAAGAGGAGTGGCGCCTCAGAAGTTGCAATTGTGGATTTTTCTCAAAAACGTCTGGATATAGCTTTGGACCTTGGAGCAACACATGCTATAAATCCATCAAAGCAGGATGTATACGATGTTGTTTCTCAAATCACAAATGGAATCGGAATGGATAAGACTTTTGAATGTGTGGGCTTTGAGGAAACTTTTAATCAAGCCATGATGACACTTAGAAAAAATGGTTTGGCTACGATTGTAGGCATCTTTGAAAATCCAAACATAACTATTCCAGCCACGCGCTTTATTACCCATGAGATTAAAGTTCAGGGCTCACAGGGTTATTGCTGGGATTTCCCCATAGCACTGGAAATGTCAAAACAAATTGACCTTGAAAAGCTAATTACACACACATTTAAATTAGAACATTTGCAGCAAGCACTTGAAACTTGTCTTGATAGGCATTCAGGTGCATTAAAGGTCATAATTCAACCATAAGACTATAGCAAAAAGGGAGTATGCATATGTCAAAAACAGCAATCGTTACCGGCGGAGGCCGAGGCATAGGTTTTGCCATAGCTTACCAATTAGGTAAGGATGGCTACAATATAGTTATTTTGGGAAGAAGTCCAGAGGAGAATTACCGGGAAAACCTTGATTTGCTTGCAAGAGAAGGTATCAACTATCTCTATGTTCAAGGTGGCGTAGATAAAGCAGAAGATCGACAAAAATGTGTTGATGAAGCCATTAAAAAGTTTCAAAGGATAGATGTCTTGGTAAATAATGCAGGTGTTGCACCAAAAGTAAGAGCTGATCTATTGGAAATGACTGAAGAGAGCTTTGACAGAGTTGTGGGAATCAATACTAAAGGCACAATGTTTATGACCCAACTCGTTGCAAGACAAATGTTAAAGCAAGAAATGGTAGGGCCTAAGAGGGGTACTATCGTAAACATATCTTCATGCTCGGCTGTTGTGTCTTCAACCAACAGGGGCGAATACTGCGTTTCTAAGGCCGGCATTTCCATGCTGACGAAACTTTATGCGGATAGACTTGCCGGTGAAGGCATATACGTATATGAGGTGAGACCCGGAGTTATCGAAACCGAAATGACTGCAGGTGTTAAAGAAAAATATGATGCGCTAATCGAGCAGGGTGTATTCCCCATAAAGCGCTGGGGAAAACCTGAAGATGTAGCAAACGTAGTTTCAGCACTGTGTTCTGATAAATTCCTATACTCTACAGGCATCTATATAGATGTGGATGGCGGCTTCCACATACAAAGACTGTAATTAAAATCCCGTTATTTGCCGGGAAATGTAGCAAACGGGGGAATGAGGATATGATTGAATCTACGATTAAGATAAAAGATTACAATATCAGGGTGTATTCGCTCAATACTGTAGTAGTTGGCACTGGCGCAGCAGGTTTCAACGCAGCCGATAGGCTCGTTGAATATGGCCAAAAAGATATAGCTATCGTAACAGAGGGCATTAATGCTGGTACATCGAGAAACACGGGTTCCGACAAGCAAACATATTACAAACTTACGCTTTCTGGATATGAGCCTGACTCAATAAGGGAGCTTGCCAAAACTTTATTTGACGGTCAGTGCATGGACGGAGACATCGCCCTTTGCGAGGCCGCACTATCTGCTCAATGTTTTCTAAAGCTGGTAGAACTGGGAGTTCCTTTTCCCCGCAATAGATACGGTGAATATATCGGCTATAAGACTGACCATGACCCAAGGCGTCGAGCCACTTCTGCAGGCCCATACACCTCAAAATTTATGACGGAATGTTTGGAAAAGGCAGTAAGGGCAAAGAATGTTAAGATTTTTGACAAGATGCAGGTAATAAAAATATTGACCAAAGATAACAGGCTTTTTGGACTGTTATGCATTGACCTAGAAAATCTTCACAACGCCGACAAAAGGTACGTTGCATTTAACTGCAAAAATGTAATATATGCAACAGGTGGACCGGCAGGCATGTATGCGGACTCGGTTTATCCCATAGGCCACTACGGTGCAACGGGGATTGCCTTTGAAGCAGGTGTCATGGGCAAAAACCTTACTGAATGGCAATACGGATTATCATCTATAAACCCGCGGTGGAATGTTTCCGGCACCTACATGCAGGTGCTGCCTAAGTTCATTTCTACTGATAAAAATGGAAATGATGAACGGGAATTTCTGTTTGATTTCTTCTCCGATAAAGGAGATATGCTTACAAAGGTATTTTTGAAGGGCTACCAGTGGCCTTTTGATGTTCGCAAAATAGATGGCGGTTCATCCATTATCGATATTTTAGTATATATTGAAACATGCATTAAGGGGCGCAGAGTATTCCTTGACTTTCGGGACAATCCAGGTGGTGAAGAAATAGACTTTTCCATTCTCGCACCTGAAGCACGGGAATACCTTGAAAGGGCTGGGGCCACCTTTGGCACACCCATTGAAAGACTTATGCACATGAACGCGCCGGCAGTAAACTTTTACAAAGACAAAGGCGTTGATCTTCATAAAGAACCCTTAGAAATTGCTCTTTGTGCTCAGCACAACAATGGAGGCCTTACAATTGACAAATGGTGGCAAACAAATATTGAAGGATTTTTTGCGGCAGGAGAAGTAAGTGGCAGCCACGGTGTGTATCGCCCAGGTGGTACCGCATTAAATTCCGGACAGGTAGGCTCTACAAGAGCAGCTCAATACATTGCTGCCAATCGCAAAGGGAATCCTGCTGACTTAGATACATTTAAAGATGCTACATTAAATGCTATAAGCGATTCTATTTCCATGGGTGATACGGCACTTGCTGATTGTGACAATGTAGATGAGATCTGGCAAAATGCCGCAAAGCGAATGAGCCGATTTGGTGCGGCAATCCGAAGTATTGAAGATATACGCAAAGTAACTGAAGAAATAAAGGGCGAACTTGAAAATTTCGCAAGTTTAGTTAAGACTTCTTCAGTAAACAACCTTCACAAGGTATATCGCCTTTATGATATTCTAATTTGCCAATACGTATATCTAATGGCAATGGTAGATTATGTGGAAAATGGTGGCAAGAGCCGCGGGTCAGCCCTTTATACGGATAAAAACGGCAAACTGCCTTATGATAGTCTACCAGATATTTTTAGATATACCCTTGATGATGGCTCAAGAGGCAATATGGTGCAGGAAGTTTTGTACAAAAACGGTATATGTGAGTTTAATTGGCGTAAGGTTCGCGATATTCCAGAAGATGATGACTTTTTTGAAAATGTTTGGAGAAGTTACAGGGAAAACGGCAACATATTCTAGTCATAAAAAATTAGAAATGGGGGATGAGGTTGCGAGCATTGCAACAAAAAACACCAATATATTCGATTGTTTTTGTATCACCTCGTTACTGGCCGAATGCAGAAGAAACACAAAAAGTCGTATCCGAAATTGCAAAAACCCTGACTGATGATTTATATAAGCAAAACCCAGAAATTGTTGTAAAAAACATAACTATTTCCAGTGAAAATGAGCTGGAAGCATTTTTAGGGCAGCATCCAGAAGGTTTTGGCCTTTTTATACCCATTAGCGGAGCAGTCCAGCCTTGGATGATAAAAGCCGCCGAAAATTTCGACGGTATAGGTATATTAGCAGCATATGAGCCAGGATTCTTAGAGGAAAAAACAGCTTACAGGTTGCTGGAAGCTAATGCTGCACCGGCTGTTGCTGATGTCTATAGTGTCATTAAACGAAAAGGTCTGCCGATTGTGCTATCAAATGAACTTGAGGAAATAGTCGTGTTGCATAAAGCTATACAGGCTGTAATGCGCATGAAAAAAACTTCCATGATTTTAGTGGGAAAAACCGAAGACTGGGTAATCAGCAGCTGTCGTTCATTTGACAGGATACGGGATAAGACCGGTATAGAATGTACAAATATTGAACTACAGGAATTATACAAGATGTATGAATCTGTGTCTAATGAGGAAGCACAACCTGTATATGAAAAGTGGCTTAAGGATTGTCAAGAAATAGTGGAGCCTGACAGTGATGATGTTATAGCAGCTTCCCGGTTAGCCGTGGCCATACAGGAGCTTGTACAAAGATATAATGCTGATGGTATTGCAATTGCCTGTTTTACCCTTTTAAAGGAATTGGGCACTACCAGCTGCCTTGCTCTAAGTATGCTAAACGACAGTGAAAACTATATAGGGGCTTGTGAAGGTGACTTGGATTCGGCGGTAACGCTTCTTATGATGAAAGCTCTTACCAATACGCCTTCATGGATGGCAAATCCCATGATTGAAAAAGGTAATGTTCTAAAACTATCACACTGTTCGGCACCTCTTATTATGGCAGGCAAATCTTGCTCATATAAACTGAGAAGTCATCATGAAAGCGGTATAGGTGTTAGTCCCCAGGTTAGCTTGCCGGAAGGGTTGGCCGTTACCATAACTCGAGTAGGAGATGATTTAAGTTCTATTAGCGTAAACACTGGTATTACAGTAGATACTATTTATACACCTACCTGCAGGACACAACTTCGAATCAGACTTGATTCCATGACAGATTTTATTGAAAATCTTTTAGGATGTCATCAGATCGTAACTTATGGTAACCATCTAAAACAAGTATCACATGTAGCAAAGCTCCTAGGTTTGAAGATATTAAACTAGGCAAAGATGATGATTTTAACACAGGGTTTAGCTGCAACATTCTTGCTTGAAATGGCTGGTTTCAGCACTTATAGATTTTAGTGAGGAGAAATGCCAATGAAGGTAAACAATATATTTGACGTAAAAGGCACCGAGTTTCCTGCCGGAAGGCTTACAAGGGTGCTTGTAGGGCCTGGAGCTCCTGCGGAAGCCAATGGGTTTGTACTAGGCCATGTAACCATATATCCCGGTGGGTCAGTGCCTTTGCACTCCCATGAACAGGAAGAAGTATATATTATCCTCAGCGGATATGGAAAAATGCACATAGATGACGAAACCGCTGATGTAAAACCAGGAGATTATGTGTATATAACTCCAAAAGCAAATCATCTCCTTGAAAACACATCAGATGAAGACATGATAATGGTATTTTGTTACGCACCTAAAAGCATAGTTGACCATTGGCAGGAAGAATTGGAAGGAAAAATAAAGTAGGGTGAAAAGCAAAGGCGAAATTTTATGCGCCTTTGCTTTTTTGTGGTATAAGCAGGTGGTAATTGAAATATTACAGATAGGGTGCTATGATAAAGAAAAGTGTTTGAGCGGATTAACATTTGGCACGGGGGATGGGCATGGAAGATTTTATATTGCAACTTGACCGTATAGAGAAAAGTTTTGGGGGTGTAAAAGTTCTTAATGGTCTAAGCCTTTCGGTAAAACAGGGGGAATTCATTACACTACTTGGGCCTTCAGGATGTGGCAAAACCACTACATTACGCATTATTGCCGGCCTTGAAAAGCCCGACAGTGGAAAGGTTTATTTGGAAGGAAAGGACGTTACAAACGAGGAACCTAACAGGCGAAATGTGAATACGGTATTTCAAAATTACGCCCTTTTTCCCCATATGACCGTTGAAGGCAATATAAGCTACAGCTTGCGTCTTAAGCGCCTTGACAGGGCAAAGATAAAAAAGGCGGTTTCTGAAGCGTTGGAGCTTGTTCAACTTGAGGGTTATGAAAAACGGATGCCAAGCGAACTTTCTGGAGGTCAGCGACAGCGAGTAGCCATAGCCCGGGCCGTTGTAAACGAACCAAAGGTTCTATTGTTGGATGAGCCTCTTGGGGCTTTAGATTTACAACTTAGGCGCCAGATGCAGACAGAACTAAAGCGTTTACAGAAACACTTGGGTATAACCTTTGTATATATAACCCATGACCAGGAAGAAGCACTTAATATGTCCGACAGAATTGCCGTCATGAGGGATGGCAAGTTTGAACAGATAGGCACGCCTCAAGAAGTTTACGACTACCCAAAGACCAGTTATGTGGCTCGTTTTGTTGGTTCTGCCAACATTATTTACGGCACAGCATATGATGTAAATGAACACACTGTTGTCTTTAAGAACGAGGATGGCATAGGTATTGTTGCGCGAAATCGGGCAAATATAGCTTATGGACAAAAGGTAACTGTAGCGGTTCGAAGCGAGCATATCAGGTTAACCCCGGCTGCTTCAGACAGCAATGCTGAAGGCTTTGTTGGAGTCGTTAAGGAAAAGAGCTTTGCCGGAGGCCTGTTACAGATAATCGTAGCTTTAGCTGATGGAAAAGAGCTTGTAGCTAGCCGTCACGGTATTGATTCTACTCTTGTCCCAGGGGATAAAGTGATTGTCACATGGGCGCCGGAAAATGCCATATTGGTGGATTTGGAGGGCGCATAATGATAAAGAGAGCATTTGAATGTTTTCGCCAACTTAACATAAACTGCGTGGCTTTCCTTGCAGTTTTGCCCCTTTTTGTGTTTACATTTATGTTCGTAATAGGGCCTTTAATATATATGCTGGTACTTAGCTTTTTACAGCGGGCGGAAGTGTGGGGAATAGTAAATAAATTTACTTTTAAAAATTACATGGATATCTTTGAACCGGTATATCTAAAAACCTTCATAGAGTCCTTTAAACTTGCAATTACTACTACCATTCTTATTATGATTATCGGATATCCTTTTGGCTACTTTATGGCCAAATTAGATGCAAAGTGGAAAAAGCGCATGATGCTGCTCATATTTATTCCTTTTTGGACCAGTTCTCTAATAAGGCTTTACGGCTGGATTATAATTTTTAGAGCCAATGGAATACTAGACAAATTGTTGATGGCACTTAATATCACTGAAGAGCCGCTGAAACTTTTATACACCTATCCGGCAGTTGTCGTAGGAATGATATATGTACTCTTGCCTTTTATGATTTTTTCTGTTTATTCCAGCGCTGAAAAGCTAGACTGGAGCCTGGTGGAGGCGGCAAGAGATTTAGGTGCAAGTTCAATGCAAGCCTTTTTTACCATTTCGTTAAAATTAACCTTGCCTGGCCTTTTATCAGGCGTGGTACTGACATTTATTCCATCTATGGGTCTATTTTTTATTGCTGATATTTTAGGTGGGAATAAGGTAGTCCTTGTAGGCAACCTCATTCAGGAGCAGCTAATGAAAGCACACAATTGGCCCTTTGCGGCGGCGCTTTCCGTGGTGCTGATGATTCTTACCAGTGTTATGATTTACATCTACCGCCGCATATCCAATGTAAAGGAATTGGAGGGGCTGGTATGAAAAACAACACAAGGCTTGCGAACATTTACCTTGGTTTCATATTAGCTCTCATGTATCTCCCGATTATTATAGTTATTGTTTATTCCTTTAATAGCAGCAAAATTAGTTCTGTTTGGGGCGGATTTTCTTTTAAATGGTATAAAGAACTTCTGCGTGACAAATCAATGTTTGATGCAGTCGTAAACAGCCTTATTTTAGCTTCAACAAGCAGCATTTTGGCTGCAATAATCGGGACACTGGCTGCTGTAGGTATGCCGAAGGTAAATCTCCCTGGAAAAGGTGTCGTTGAATATTTATCTACGCTACCCATTATGATTCCGGAAATTATTCTCGGCATGGTATTTTTAACGTACTTTTCTTTGATTAGATTGCCTTTTGGTATGCTAACTTTGGTAATAGCCCATACATCCTTCTGCATACCCTATGTATATATGCTGGTAAAAGCAAGACTTGTAGGTATAGACAAGAGCCTTGCGGAGGCTGCTAAAGACCTTGGGGCCAGCGAAATAAGAGTGTTTTTCGATATTACCTTGCCACTGATATTGCCTGCTATTTTATCAGGCATGCTGCTTTCTTTTGCTATGAGCCTTGATGATGTGGTAATTAGCATTTTTGTTACCGGCGTAAATACAAATACGCTGCCAATAAAGATATATACTCAGCTGAGAACCGGGGTAACTCCCAAAATCAATGCTCTATCTACCCTTATGTTGGGGGCTAATTTATTAATTTGCCTATTATCTGTGTGGATAGGCAAGCAAGGTTCCCATCATAAAGAATATCTAGAAATGGAGGGAAATTAGAATGAAAAAAACCTTTGTAATGGTATTAATATTTGCATTATGTGCAAGTCTCCTGGTTGGCTGCGGAGGTTCCAGCAAAGTGCAGGATAATGAAAATACCGCTTCCCAAGATACACAACTAAACTTATTTACTTGGGAGGGAATGTTCCCACAAGAGGTTTTAGATGAATTTACTGCAGAAACAGGTATTGCCATTAACTACAGCAACTTTGATTTTAATGAAACAATGCTGGCAAAATTGCAAACTGCAAAAGGCGGCGATTATGATCTAGTTATTGCCGATGACTATATTATAGAAACCGTTATTGCCGAAGGACTTGCACAAAAACTTGACAAATCAAAACTTGAAAATTATGGAAATATTAATCCCATATATCAATCTCAATTCTACGATCCTGAGAATGAATATACGGTTCCATATGGAGCAGGAATTCAGACTATAGTGTATGACCCTGATTTAGTAAATATAGATATTTCCGGTTATGCTGACCTTTGGGATAGCTCCCTTAAAAACAGTATAGGCATCATCGGCAACTATCGCGTTATAAACGGCCTTGCTTTAAAAGTCCTTGGTGAAAGTTATAATACAGAGGACATTTCAAAAATCCAAGCTGCCGGTGAAAAGCTTTTAGAGCTTGCACCAAATATTCGGCTAATAAAGGATGACAACCTACAGGATGACCTTTTAACAGGCGAAATTACAGTAGGTGTTATGTACACTTCCCAGGTGACAATGGCAAAACTCGCCAACCCCAATTTGAAGATTGTCTTCCCTTCTGAGGGAATTGGCTTTGGCATTATGGCGGGTTTCATACCTTCAAATGCACCACATCCTGATGCTGCACACAAGTTTATCGATTACATTTTGCGGCCTGAAGTATCTGCTAAATGTTTTGAGTGGTTAGGTTATTACTGTACCAACAAAGCTGCCGAGGAGTATATCAGCAAGGAATATAAAGATTTTCTTACATTGCCTACAGATTTTAGCAGTGACATGGAAATGATTCAAAGAGTGGGGGCAGAAGCAGAAGAAGCTCATGCAAAGATTTGGACAGAATTCAAATCTGCAATTGGCAAGTAAAGTATATCCAGCAAAGCAATTGAAGCTAGTTATAGTGTATTAAATATCAAATCCGCATCTTGAGGGGAAATTTAGCATAATGTTATATGAGAATATAAGGCAAGCCAAATTCATAAACAGGCCAAATAGATTCATTGCAAATATTGAAATAGATGGGAAAATCGAAGTTTGTCATGTAAAAAACACAGGTCGTTGTAAAGAGCTCCTGGTGCCAAATGCCACAGTTTTTGTACAGGAATCCGCCAGCAGCAAACGCAAGACAAAGTACGATTTAATTGCTGTATACAAGGGCGATCGGCTTGTCAATATAGATAGCCAAGTGCCAAATAAAGTATTTCATCAATGGGTTTTAGAATCTAATTTTTTTAAAGATATTACTTTAGTCAAACCTGAAGCAAAATACAAAAACTCCCGCTTCGATTATTATATAGAAACGGCAAAGAGCAAAATTTTCATAGAGGTTAAAGGTGTTACTTTGGAGGAAAATGGCGTTGCGTTATTTCCTGATGCGCCCACAGAGCGGGGAGTAAAACATATTAATGAGCTCATCAGCAGCTTAGATGAAGGTTATGAAGCGTGGATTGTTTTTATAATTCAAATGAAAGATATACTGTATTTTACACCAAATGAAAAAATGGACAAAGCTTTTAGCACAGCCCTTGAAACAGCCTATATGCGCGGAGTAAACATTATTGCTATTGACTGTTTTGTAACCCCAAATTCTATAAAAGCAGGAGATTTTGTAAAGGTAAAGATATAAACACTAAAAAAATATTTGACGAGCTTTATTGACCTGTAAAAAGTTCCTGAATATAATGTAGTAAATTACAAAAGGATGGGAGAGGGCTGTTTTGAACTATCCAAAAGCAGATATTTTTAGGCGCTTTATAGCATATTTAATCGATGCGGTTATAGCAAGTGTTCTCATTTATGTACCTATATTAGGTGGTATAGTTAGCACAGTTTACATGCTGACAAAAGATGTGATAGCCTATGAAATTACTAAAAACCCTGATTTTAAAAATAAAAGTATAGGTAAGAAACTTATGGGCCTTGAAGTTGCGAGTTTAGAAGGAAAAGACATGAACTGGGAAATTTCTATAAGAAGGAACTTACCCCTTGCCATAGGTAGTGTTTGCAGCATAGTTCCAATAATCGGTTGGATCATAGGTGCAATACTAGGGTTTATTATGTCTGTAGTTGAAATCATTCTTGTTTTAACCGACAGTAACGGTAGAAGATTTGGGGATAGGCTTGCCAGCACCCAGGTAGTATCCAGTGAATCATTGCCGAAGCGAAATGATGTTATAGATATTTAGACAAATGTGGGCTGCTTAAAAGATTTGCAGCCCTTGTATTTAATTAGGATTTATATTTTAGAAGGGAATTTTATAGAAACTAAGTATAAATAAAAAAGAGGGAGGTTTTTGTAGTGAAAATTATTGACCTGTCTCATCCTTACAAGATGGATATGACAGTATTTCCTGGAACACCCCCTATTGAAATTAAGCAAATCGCGCAAATAGAAGAAGGCGGATATCGTATAACGGATTTTCATTCAATTGTACATGTAGGCACTCATTGTGATGCTCCTGCCCATTGTCTAAAAGGTGCTAAGACTATGGACGAGATACCTCTAGATGAATTTGTAGGGTATGCGGTAATCGTAGATGTAAACGTTGATGATGAAAAAGAAATAAAACCTGATGTTCTCAAAAACTATGAAATCAAACCTGGTGATATAGTGCTGCTGCGAACCGGTTATTCGAAATATTGGGGCATGGCAAAATACGTGGAAGATTCACCGTATTTGTCTGAAGAAATGGCACAGGCTCTTGTAGATTTAAAAATTAAAGCTATTGGCATTGATTTTATATCTCCGGACAAGGTGGAAGACAACGCAGCACCAGTGCATAAAATTTTTATGAAAAACAGCGTACATATTATAGAGAATCTAAATCGCCTTGATGAAATTGATAAACCCAGAGTATTCTTTGCAGCTGCACCGTTGCTGATCTACAAGGCTGATGGCGGTTTTACAAGAGCGTTTGCTGTGATCGAAGATTGAATATTTGCGAAAAATTTGTGCATTGGATAAATATATTTATGTTGCAGTGTAAAAAGTCGTCGACCTGGAGTAGTGCAAAAACCCCTGGAGGTCGACGACTTTTTTGTACACATGAACAATGGTTAAAACTCTTGCACAACAAAGGATTTATGATATAATATAAAAAGACTGATTTTTTAAAAAATACTTTTTGCAAAAATAAACCCTTTATTTATAAGGCATTTCAATGGGTTTTTAGCCTACCTATAAGGGATTGAAACCGAATCTCGCTAAATATAATGAGGGGGAGTTAGTGGGGTTTTTAGCCTACCTATAAGGGATTGAAACGTGGAAAATCCAGGCCCCCTTGACTACGAAAAACAACGTTTTTAGCCTACCTATAAGGGATTGAAACCGGCCATGGACGGGGTTTTTACCGCATATTGGACAGGTTTTTAGCCTACCTATAAGGGATTGAAACTAATTTACTTCGGAGGACCGGACCATATCCCGTGTAAGTTTTTAGCCTACCTATAAGGGATTGAAACTATTTTCTTCAATTAGGTATGAGTTTTGATACACTTTGTTTTTAGCCTACCTATAAGGGATTGAAACAGAGATGCAAGTAACTTTTCCAAGATGTTTTCTTTATGCGTTTTTAGCCTACCTATAAGGGATTGAAACATGCTTGGGCATACCTGGGGCCGGTGCCTTCAAAAATGTTTTTAGCCTACCTATAAGGGATTGAAACTTGTATCAATAGGAAGTATTTCCTTCAGTCCAGTTTTAGTTTTTAGCCTACCTATAAGGGATTGAAACAAATATAAACCCTTCCGTCTTGTATTTTTTTAAATTGTTTTTAGCCTACCTATAAGGGATTGAAACATCGATGCTTGCATATATGAAATAAGGGCATGGGAAAGTTTTTAGCCTACCTATAAGGGATTGAAACTCTGTTGTGCCACCGACACTTGCACAAACAATATGTAGTTTTTAGCCTACCTATAAGGGATTGAAACGCCCTTTCCAACCGGCTTCAAGCAGAATGTGAAGAGTTTTTAGCCTACCTATAAGGGATTGAAACCTTCGTTTGATATACACCCTGTGCATGTTTTTGCAGGGTTTTTAGCCTACCTATAAGGGATTGAAACCAATATCAGAAATCTTTTGAAGAACCGCCAATTGACCGTTTTTAGCCTACCTATAAGGGATTGAAACAAAATTATCAAGGTTGTGGGAGAGGAGAAGATGATCGTTTTTAGCCTACCTATAAGGGATTGAAATGATGCCACTTGTGGCAGTAGAATGATTTGGTTTGATAAGTTTTTAGCCTACCTATAAGGGATTGAAATATTCTACCTAAACGAGTGCTGGAAATCTCTATTGTGTGTTTTTAGCCTACCTATAAGGGATTGAAATAATCGTTCTTGCTTCATCATCGCATCAGTTTGTTTATGTTTTTAGCCTACCTATAAGGGATTGAAACAAATATTTATCAAGCAATATATCATCTATGTATTTAGTTTTTAGCCTACCTATAAGGGATTGAAACCCATATGCTCCAAAAGGACACCAACAGCCTATAGATAGTTTTTAGCCTACCTATAAGGGATTGAAACATCGGTAGAGATATCGAAAGAGAATATATAAGCCTTGTTTTTAGCCTACCTATAAGGGATTGAAACGAATATTCGGCATGAAGGATTTCTCCTTTTCCTGAGTTTTTAGCCTACCTATAAGGGATTGAAACATTTGATGCCATTTTGCTTCTTTTTCTATAATTATAGTTTTTAGCCTACCTATAAGGGATTGAAACTAAAAAGAAATCATATGTTGATTAGCAGGGCTAGGGAGACAGGTTTTTAGCCTACCTATAAGGGATTGAAACTATAATGAAAATGAAAAGAAAACAATTGATTGAAGCCTTGGTTTTTAGCCTACCTATAAGGGATTGAAACAAGATAGTGACATAAACATTGACTATCCAGATGTTGTTTTTAGCCTACCTATAAGGGATTGAAACTCCTCGAAAGGTTGATAAAAAAAGAGCTTTCAGGATGTGTTTTTAGCCTACCTATAAGGGATTGAAACTTCTATTAGGTGTGAGTGTTCCGTGAGGATTCAGTGAGGTTAGTTTTTAGCCTACCTATAAGGGATTGAAACATTCTCTCTGAGTAAATAGCTTGCTTGTAAATTCTAGGTTTTTAGCCTACCTATAAGGGATTGAAACCGAAATTTGCCGCTTCAGCCGCCAACCCAAAGCTGGTTTTTAGCCTACCTATAAGGGGTTGAAAAAATAAAAAAGCATCGGTTCCGATGGTTGTAAAATAGGACTAAAAAAAGGTTTAATGCAGTGGGCAATCTTCACGCATTAAACCTATAGAGCATCTATTTTTAAGCCTAAGCACTTTTAGCCATACTGGACAATGCTTTAAAACATCTAAGAAATTATTAATGGATATATTTAAGTAATTTAAGTTTTTTCAACATATTAAACGCATTTTAACATGAGTTTTGCGAGGGCTGCTTCCCTGGTATCAGTACCCATTGACACAACTCCGGCTTCAAGTGCTTTAACCCCAACTTCGTAACGGGTAAGATCTACGCCTTCAAAGGGAACCTGAGTGGTGACTGCCACCTTTATTCCAGACTCAACCAGTTCTCTAATGGCAGGAACAAGGTTTCTTGGCTCACGGAATGTTACCCCTCCTGCACCAAAGCCTTCTATAAGTGCAGAATGATATCCTTTTTCTTTTGCAAAAAGCAATATTTCGGGCTCGATACCCGGGTAGAGCTTTACAAGCAGCACTTTTGGATCAAGCTTATCATATAAGACGACAGGAAGTGATGCTTTTTCCTCAGGATTTATGTTTACTCTTTCTGCTATTAGATTCCATACTTGCCTAATTCGCGCCCCCTCAGCCTCCAAAGCTGTCTTGTCCCATTTTACGCCTTCTTCACAGACTTTTCCGGCATAAGCAGCATTGACGCTCCAGAAAGCATCAAAACTTTTTGTTTTCTTTTTATTGGCCCTGTCGCCAAAAATGACTTTTCCATCAAATACTACGAAAACACCGGGCTGAGACGAAGCGGCCACTTTGAAGCTATCAATTAGGTTCCTTTTGGCATCGCTTTCTTCTTCTCCGATGGATTTTTGCGCACCGGTTAGTACCACAGGTTTCTTTAAATATGTAAGCATGTATGTTAGGGCTGATGCTGTGTACGCCATGGTATCTGTGCCGTGAGAAATCACTACGCCGTCAAAATCAAAAAGCGCATTCTTTACCGCACTAGCTATAGTTATCCAATCCTCAGGCTGCATATTGGAACTATCTATGTTCATTATGAGCTTGCCTTCTATTTGTCCTATTTCCGAAAGCTCAGGTACAAGGTCTAGCATTTCTCTTTCAGAAAAGGCTGGCCTAAAACCTTCAGGAGTAGATACTGATGCAATGGTTCCTCCTGTTGCAAGAAATGCAATCTTTTTTATCTGTGAAATCATAAAGTTTCCTCCTTTAAGCAGCAAACTGCCCCTCACTAATCTTTTTCGTCAGTTAGGAAGGGGTGTTCTTATAAGTTATTTGATCTTAAAATTATTTTTTAAGTCTGCTTTTTTGTTTTCCCGTAAAATACGTCTCTGTTCAATTCGCCAAGGGATTTTGCAGCTACCATACTGCCAAGCGGGTCCCCGACCACGTTTAGCAGGGTATTTGGCATATCTATAAGCCTTTATATTCCAGCAATCCATGATACAACCGTTAGAGGCAGCCCCATGGTCTGTAAAAGCGTGACTGCCAAAACGACGGCTCCGCCAGGAGCCGAAACACCACCGGAGCCCAGTATCATTCTCATTATAACCGTTGTGACTAGCGGCCGCTATTCCGACAAAAATTGCAATAACAACTACCTGGATCATTTTATAATTGGCAAATGCACCAACTATATTGTCAGGAATCCAATTTATATAGATTCCAGAATATTGACTTGACCGAGCTCTGCTTGCTTTTCGGCAAGTTTTATATCAGCTCCGGGTCTTATTATGGCCGCCCAGGTTAGCCCTATAGTAGATGAAATTATAGTGGAGAAAGCCCAGTAAACGATAAAAAGCGCGCAGATTTTTTTAATCGAGCCAGGTCTACCACATCGGAAGCAACGGTAGTGATTGAGAAGAATATAACTGGCAATGCAACCATTTCCTGTTATGCTATGAAAATAAACCCACAGCCAATATCTACCTTCAATTTTTATTTTATAATAAAAATTCCATTTTTACAAATATTATTACTTCTTTGTTGATAAGATGGATCTTGATTAGTTGCAAACAATGCCACCTTATCTAAATAATAGATCTTTTTAATTAAAATTTCCTTTCTTCTCCTTCTGCTTACTATGCAGCCTTTACTGATTAAGTTTTTTTGCAAATTAAGACTACTCCCTGGCTATTGATGTATTTCTCCAAGTAGTTTGTTACATAAACGTACCGAGTATCCGTTGATTTATGTTGTCTTATAATTCAAAATCAATTACAATAATAATTAAACCCTTTATTTACAGAAGGAGAAAAAGGAGTTAAATGATTTCAAAGAATGATGCAACAACTAGAGCCCTGTTGGTAAGTGTGATAAATAATCTTGAAGATGACACGACTTTTGAAGAACTAAAACTTCTTTCAAAGACAGCAGGAGTGGAAATAGTGGGGGAAGCAGTCCAGAGAAGAAGCAAGATAGATCCAACATATTATGTGGGAAGGGGTAAGGCTGAAGAGATAGCTGCGGCAGTAAAAACATTGGATGCCAATGCCATAATTTGTGACGATGAACTTTCGCCGGTGCAAATTAGAAACCTTGAAAAGTTAACTGAAGTTCAAATTATAGATAGGACTATGCTGATACTGGATATATTTGCACAAAGGGCAAAAACTTCTGAAGGTAAAATTCAGGTGGAACTTGCTCAGCTTCAATACATGATGCCGCGACTTACAGGTAAAGGAATTGAGCTTTCTCAGGAAGGCGGCGGAATAGGTACCCGGGGGCCAGGCGAAACAAAGCTGGAAACTGATCGCCGTCATATTCGCCGCAGGATACATCGCTTAAAGCAGGAACTTAAACAGATACAAAAGAGCCGGCAGCTTATTATTAAATCTCGCCGCTTTCCGGTTATCAGTTTGGTGGGATATACAAATGCTGGAAAATCTACTCTTATGAATGCACTCACTAATGCTAAAGTAGTTACTGGGGACAGGCTCTTTGAAACATTGGATACTACCACACGCGGCCTTATGCTGCCCGATGGCCGAAAAGTGCTTGTTTCAGATACCGTAGGCTTTATTCGAAAACTGCCTCATCATCTCGTTGAGGCTTTTAAAGCTACATTGGAAGAAGTGAAAGAAGCGGATGTACTCATTTTGGTGGCAGATGGATCAAGTCCTGTTTTGGATGAAGAAATTGCTACTGTAAGTTCAGTTTTGAAGGAGCTGGAAGCTGATAGAAAACCCACAATTCTTGCCATAAATAAGATTGATAAAATCAGCAGCCAGAGTGTGTATATTAGGGGATATGACAGGGAGAAAACTATTGAAATCTCTGCATTAAAGGGTTTAAATTTGGATAAACTTTTAAAAACTATCTGTGATGTATTGCCATCTACCCGTCAATTTGCCCAGCTTGTTATTCCTTACAGCCAGGGGCAGGTACTGGATGAAATACACCAAAATGGGTTGGTTTATGAGGTGGAGTATAAGGATAATGGGGTAAAAGTAAAAGGCAGCATCGAACAGGCTATGCTGAAAAAGTACGAAAAATATTTGGTAAAGTAAAAAAGAGCAAATAAAAATAATTGCTTTTTTTACTTTTCCCGGTTTCTTTTGCTGGCAGCAATAGTTCCGCTGGAAAGAATAATCATAAACATTGCATAAAACATATAATGTATCGATTTGTTCTGACTCGTATTAGTTGTATCTGATTTTTCATTTAACTGATTAGGTTGGCTAAATTGGCGGTGGGTATCTGAAAAGTTGTCCTTTTTTTGAGGCAATTGGACTTTATATGTAGATGATGTTGTTTCTACATTTTTGTTAGTCTGATTTTCAGAATTATGTTGAGCTGTGTTAATAGTTGATTTATCAGTTGTATCGTTAGTTTTTATATCAGTTTTTTTATCAGCGGCTTTATCAGTTGCTCCACCATCTATTTTTTTTGGCTGCGTTGGATTTGGAGTAGGTTTTTTCTCAATTGTCCTAATAAGTGTTTCAAATCCCATTTCATTTACAATTTGTGCAGCTTTTTCTGCTTCTTCTCTGTTTTCATAATTTCCCAAATAAATGCGATAACCACCTTCATGAGCAACTTTGTATACAGGAAGACCCTGCTTTACAAAAAAGTTAAAGTCTATTTCCATTATAACTGTATTTTTATAATAGCCGACTTGCACGACGTAATATTTAGTGCTCTCTGCTAAGATTTTGCTCGTATTAAAAAAAGCAAGCAAAAACACTGAAAATAATATGATGTTTTTCTTCATTTAACTTTCTCCTAGTATGTATTTAAATTTTTATAGTCTGGCAGAAGGTTTAGATAGTGAACTATTAGATTCTTCCAAGTCATGTTCAACAACATCTATTTTAACGACAAATTTTATGGCAATCTGATTATTGAATGAGGCAGGAAATACCTTATTTAGGCTGTTGTTGATTTTCGCTTGTGTTATTAAAATTTCTTTTTTGTCGGAAATGTTTAAGATCACTGCTAGTGTATCTTCTTCTAGGCGATATTTTTTGTTTGTCGTTGGAAATAAGTTATTTAAGATATTAGAAGCTACGAGAATAGCTCTGTCGGTCTTTTGCCTTCCTAATAAAGCTAATACTTCTTTATAGTGTACAAGGCTTATAATAACAACTGCAGTTTTGCTGCTCTGAGTTGATATTTCAAGTAAATCTTCATAGAACTTTTGCTTATTTTTAAAACCCGTTAGACTATCTATCATATTCTGATTGACCAAGTCCAGCTCAAGAGTAGTTTGTCCCAGCTGACCGGATGTAAAAGCTATTATCGGAAAAGCGGTAATCCATATGCCGTTTTCTAGTAAGGTAAAATTTTCTTTGGAGTAAAAAAGTACAAATACCAAGTATAAAAAGTCCGCGAAAAAAGCCACTGATAAACCAATGGCTGGTTTTACATAAAAAGATAGCATTATCAAAAGAAAGGATATACAAAACATTGAGTAAGTTTTTACAGTTGCTTCCTTTGAGCCCAAAAAAAACATGGAACACAGTATAAACATCTGCAAAACGAGTAGCATAAACAATAAATCTCTCTTCTTGCCGAGTTTCTTCATGCCATACCCCCTAATTATTAAATGGAAAATATAACCACATTATATTTTACGTTAATATATATATTTTTTCAACTTGGTACGACAAAACAAGACTCCACCCGACAACGCAATTGGCGATTTTCCTGGGTCCCGGAACCTCGTTATTACATAATAAGAGCCCAAGAGGTTATTTGCCTCCTGGGCTCTTTGATATTATTCGACATTTTTTATCAGTGCTTTATTTCTCCAACTGCCTTTTTTGTAGAAATATGCAGTTATCATAGCACCGCATACCCATGCTGTTACAAGGGAAATGAACACTGACTCGGGCCTACCGTTTGGATATTGAGCACTGCGTGTGAGAAAGACTAGGCCGTAGGCAATGGGAACCCTCAAGAAGAATGTTGTTATCAATGAAAGCCACATGGGAGTTAAGGTGTCTCCTGCACCGCGCATGACACCTGAGAGAACTTGCGTAACCGCCATTGCAATGTATCCAATTGCCAGGATGCGCATCATTTTCATACTTAAATCTACCAGTTCTACTGTGTCGGTAAAAATGTTCATTAGGTATCTACCAAAAATCAAAATTATTATTGTTATAAATGTTGAGATCCCAACAGCTATTCCCAAACCTTGACGTGTTCCCAGTTCTACTCTGTCAAGCCTTTTTGCACCGACATTCTGCCCTGCATATGTGGTCATAGCCATGCCGAAAGAAAAATTAGGCATCATAGCAAATCCGTCTACTCTCATTACAATTACATTGCATGCAATGAACAGTTCCCCAAAGGTATTTGTAAGGGATTGAACTGTAATCATTGCCAATGAAAATATGACTTGAGTCATGCCTGACGGCAGTCCTAATTTTAAGAGGTCGAGCACATATTTTCTTAAAGGTTTCATCATGCTTAAGTTGAGGTCAAATACATCATCCATTTTTTTTAGTTTGATGGCACAAAATACTGCTGAAATAATTTGCGCAATTATTGTTGCCAGCGCCACTCCAGGTACACCCATATTAAAACCGACAACAAACCATATATCTAAAATCGTATTAAGAAAAGTAGCAATAAGAAGATAAACCAGTGCGGACAATGAATCTCCAAGGCCTCGCAATATTCCTGATAGGATATTAAAATATGAAAATCCCCAATTTCCTAATAATAATATCAAAAGATAGTCTTCTGCCCAATCTATAATGGTTTCCGGCGTATTTATAAGAGCAAGTATAGGCCGGACGACAAAGGGCGATATTACCATTATTATTGCGGAAGCTACTGCTGTCATAGTTATGCATATACCGATGGCTCGGGAAAGTTTTTCTCGGTCTTTTGCGCCGAAATACTGGGAGACCATAATACCTGCTCCTGTAGCTACAGCTACAAAGAGGACCAGTAAAAGGTGCAATACGGGCAAGGAAGTACCAACAGCTGCCAGGGCATTATCGCCTACGTATCTTCCGATGACAATAGAGTCTACGGTATTATAAAGCTGTTGAGCAATGTTGCCAATTAACATGGGAATAGAAAATTCGATAATTCGCTTCCATGGTGCTCCCACAGTCATGTCCTTTGGCGAAAAAAACTTTGCAACACTTATCACGTTTTATTTCAACCCCTTCTTAAACCAGAGCTTAATTTACAAAGTTAATTAAGATTATACCACAGCTAAATGTAAACGATAAATATATTAGGCTATAATAAAATTAGGATCTTAGAATAATGAACCCTACAATTTTTTAATTAAGTATCATTTAAAAGGGCTCTAGCCCCGGATTAAGCTAAAGCCCTAAGCATCGCTTTTAATTGCAGTATCGGGCAAAAATTCTATTGGTTTTTCGCGAACAAACATTATTAAAACGCCCCCAAGTATTGATATCAGTGCTGCTACGTAATAAGCCGCTACAAGTGAACCAGTTATATCTCTTATAAATCCAGTTACAACGGGAGCAACAACTGCTGACATCATACCTGAAAAGTTAAATACGCCCATAGCCGTGCCCAATGCATCTTTATCCATGGCTGTTGCATGACTGCCGGTCCAGGCAATTGCAATTGGGTCCCAGGATGATTTGCCAAATATACCGTAAGCTATCAGAGAAAGTATTATGGCCAAATTTGAACGGGCGTAAGCCATGAGGAAGATAGTGATTGCCCCGAGAGGAAATAACATTAGTGCGATCTTTTTTCGACCCAACTTATCAGATATTCGGCCCATTACAAGACTTGGAATTATAGCGCTAATCCCAACTATAGCTACAAAAAGACCGGCGAGTTCCATACTTATACCGCGTTCTTCCTGGAAAAAGGTTGCTCCCCAGGTTACTGCAGTCCAGTATCCATAAAGAGCACAAAACTGAGCTAAATTTATCAACAATATATTGCTGTTTTTAAGTATTTTAATAAGAGGAAAAGCTTTTTTGGAGCTGTTTTTGCCGCTGTCATTTGTTACATTAGGCAGAATGATATAAAAACCAAGTGCGGATAATATGGTTATAAGTGCCAATGCGATAAATATTCCTGCATAACTCTTAAAATGCAAGTACAAGGGACCGCTGACTGCAAGTCCGATGATAAGCCCGAAAGACATTCCTAAATTGACTATAGCAGCTCCTATTCCCCAATGTTTAGAATCTACGGTTTTTAGCATTATGCCATATGCACAAGGATAAAATGATCCCGCACCAAATCCGTGTAAAGCTGTAAAAAATAGCAGTAATATGTAAGTGTTTGCAAATAAACCAAAGCATAGTAAAGCAATGCCTGCTATAATGAAAGTGAGCACTAAAAGTCGTTTTTTTCCGAGCTTGTCCGCTAGTATCCCTGATGGAATTTGCATAGTTACATATATTAAAAAATAGCTGCTTGTTATGGAGCCTATCATAGTACTTGAAAGATTAAACTCTTCTCCTATCACAGAGAGGAGCGGATATAGTGCAGTCCTGTCAGCGTAAAGTAAAGTCCAACCTATACATAGGGAAACTAAGATTATTAATGCGTTTTTACCGATTCTAGCTTCGCCCACATGTAGCCCTCCAGAATAATGAAGTAAAATCATTATATATTATAGCAGAAGTTACTTTTATATATAAGCCAAAAAAAAGGATATTTTAAATAATATGTAGAATATATCAATGAGAAAACTTGAAACAGCATTTCAAATAACGATACAATTTTTACTGATAGTAGGCAAATATTGAGGTGAAATTATGGCTCAAGATAATACTGTCCAATCCGTAAGAAGGGCAATGATGATTCTAGAAGAACTTGCTACGGAAAAAGAGGGATTGGGCGTTACAGAGCTTGCTAAAAGAATTAATTTACACAAAAGTACGGTCCATCGCATGCTCACTACCTTGCTAAATCAGGGATATGTAGAACAAACTGCGTCATCGGATAAATACCGGCTTGGAATGAAGCTTTTATTTTTAGGTGGAGCTATCCTTGAACGAATGGACATTCGCCGGGAGGCCCATGATTTGCTAAAAGAGCTTTCTGAAAAAGTTAATGAAACAGTGCACTTAGTAGTGCCTGATGGATATAGGGCAATATATATAGATAAATTAGACAGCAATAAGACAATTCGCATGTATTCGCAAATAGGTCGTATAGCCCCGCTTCATGCTTCAGCAGTCGGTAAAGTGATTTTGGCTTTTTCAGAAGAAAGTTTTATTCACAAAGTGATTGAAAAAGGCCTCACAAGATTTTCTGCTAAAACTATAACTGAACCAAAAAAATTAATGGAGCATTTAAAAAAGATCCGAGAATTGGGTTTTGCAGTGGATGATGAAGAAAATGAAGAAGGTATTCGCTGTGTAGCTGCTCCCATATTCGATTATACCGGTAAGGTAATTGGTGCAATAAGCGTATCTGGGCCTACCGTTACAGTGACACAAGAAAAAATAAAGGAAATCTCTGAAAGTGTTGTGGACTGCGCCAAAAAAATTTCGCAAAGGATGGGCTGGAAAGGTAAGCCTTAAATTAAAATAAAAAGTTCTTTTAAATTGTGGAGGTGCTTTAATTGGACTTTAGTTTTTTCATGCCCGCACAATTAATTTTTGGCCGCGGGAAGGCGAAGGAAACAGGTACGTATGTCAAATCATTAGGTAACAAAGCTTTAATAGTTACCGGTAAGTCCAGTGCCAAAAGGGCTGGTCATCTTGATCTGGTAACAAAAAGCCTGGAAAAGGAAGGGATTGATTGGGTTTTATTTGATGAAATAGAGCCAAATCCCTTAACTACCACTATCGATAGGGGAATAAGCTTCGCCCGAGAAAATAAAGTTGACGTTGTTATTGGCTTAGGCGGAGGAAGTGCCATGGACTCTGCCAAATCCATTGCCTTTGGAGTAAAAAGGGAAGGCTCCATTGCCAATTATTTTGGGCCTCAGCCGGCATCAGAAGCCCTTCCCATAGTTTTGATTACTACCACTGCCGGAACAGGCAGTGAAGCTAACAGTTTTGCAGTTATGACAAATCCGGAAACACATGTTAAAAGAGCCCTTTCTTCACCAAGTACTTATGCCAAAATTTCCATTATAGACCCTGAACTTATGCTGACTGTCCCTCAAAAGGTTACTGCCTCTACAGGTATCGACGTATTTTTCCATTCCATGGAATCATATCTCAGTAAAAAAAGCCATCCTGTAAGCAAGCCATTGTCTCTTGAAGGAATGCGCCTGGTTGTAGAAAATCTTCAGGGTGCATATGAAGATGGAAACAATATTGAGTATCGGGAACGGATGGCTTGGGCCAACACCATTGCAGGAATTGCCATAAACCTTGCCGGCAATTGCGGAATACATGGGCTGGGCCATCCGATCAGCGCATATTATGACATTCCTCACGGTGAGACCCTCGCGGCAGTTTCCTTGGCGTTTTTGAGATTTTCTATTTCGGAAGCTTCGGAAAAACTAACTGAAGTTGCGAAAATACTTGGAGTTCAAACGGGAGGATTGTCTAGTGTTAAAGCTGCCGAAAAGGCTGTAGAAGCCCTTGAAACTTTTCTTAAAAATATTAATCTGCCAACAAAAATATCCGCTTTTGGAATTACAGAAAATGATATAGAAAAATTGGCAAGGAATGCTTACGAAAATTCCATCCACAATTTTAAAGCAAGTCCTCGGGAAATGACCCTGGAAGATGCAATAAGCATTTATAGAGAGTCTTTGTAAAATCAAAATAAATACAGATAAATACTTTTAACAAGAGGTGATAAAATGAATAAATTTGTAAGATTTGACAATGGTCAGAAAACAGCTTACGGTTTGCTTGAAGGAGATAAAGTAGTTTTGATTGAAGGCTCAATTTTTGGGAAATGGGAGAAAACAGATGAAAAATATGATTTAAAAGATGTAAAGTTACTAGCACCTTGTGAACCCAGCAAAGTAGTAGGGGTAGGAATAAACTACAAAGAAGTCGTGCTCAAAAAAGGAGATCCAATGCCGGAAGAACCAATAATCTTTTTAAAACCCGACACTTCGGTTATTGGTCCTGACGATGCTATAATTTCGCCTAAAGGTGTAAAAGACCTTAATTATGAAGCTGAGTTAGTAGTTGTCATAAAGGACAAGATAAAGGATGTAAGCGTAGAAGATGCTAAAAATCACATTTTTGGATATACATGCGGTAATGACATTACTGCAGCGGACTTTATGATAAAGGGAAAACCATGGGCTAAAGCCAAATGTTACGATACCTTTATGCCTATAGGGCCATGCATTGTAGATGGGCTTGATGGCGACAATTTAAATATCAAGATGTATCACAACGGAAAACTAACTCAGGATGGAAACACATCAGATATGGTATTCAATGTTTCGCAAATTATTTCCTTTGTTTCACATATTATGACATTAAATCCAGGAGATATCATAAGCACTGGGACTCCTCCAGGAAAGGGGAAAATTGTGCCGGGCGATGTGATTGAGGTAGAGATAGAAGGCATAGGAAGATTAACGAATAAAGTAGTGTAATGTCATTTTTACATATTTCCCGGGCAATACAGGTATACTTGTAAAAGAGTTTGATTTTACTAAAATACCGGGGTGATACAAAAATGACAGAACTCATCAACAATCGACAGTATAGGATAAATCTTCTAAAACAAATCATTATGGAACTTCACCAGGGCAAGTCAGTAGAAGAAGTAAAGGAAAAGTTTAGAGAAGCTGTGAAAGATGTGACTCATGAAGAAGTGGCAGCAATGGAGCAGGCCCTTATTCAAGAGGGGCTGCCGGTTGAAGAAATACAAAAGATGTGCGATGTTCACGCCTCAATTTTTAAAGAGACTTTGGATAAAAAACCTGAGCCTGAAATGATTCCGGGTCATCCTATACATACATTCACCCAGGAAAATCGGGCTCTGGAAGATTTGATTGAAAACGAAATAAAACCTAGAATTGAGGTACTAAAGTCAGCAGACAGCCGGCAAGAGCAAAAGAAAGTTGTCTTAGAACTTCTGGAAAAGTACAATCTCCTCATGGATATTGATAAACACTACAGCCGCAAGGAGAACCTCATATTTCCCTATCTGGAAAAGTACGGCATCACTGCACCCCCGAAAGTTATGTGGGGAGTGGATGATGAAATTCGAGGGGAAATAAAAGATGTCATCAATGACCTCAAAAACTACGATGCAGATGCCAGGCAAAACATCATAAATAAAATACAAAAGAACCTTGAACGAATACAGGATATGATCTATAAAGAAGAAAAAATTCTCTTCCCAATGGCAGTTCAAAACCTAACTCAGGATGAATGGTATGAGATTTACAAAGAGAGTGACGAAATAGGTTTTTGCTTGGTAGAGCCTGCTGCCAAATGGGAACCACAAAATATTAACTTAACAGAAAAGACTGATGTTGTCGCAGATCCCCATACTAAAGGTTCTATAAAATTTGACACAGGCATCCTTACTCCCAAACAAATCGAGCTTATCTTTAATCATTTGCCTGTAGACATAACTTTTGTAGACAAGGATGACATAGTAAAATACTTTTCTTTAGGTCCGGAGAGAATCTTTACGCGAACTAAAGCAGTCATCGGTAGAAGTGTGCAAAACTGTCATCCACCTGCCAGCGTGCATATAGTGGAGAAACTGGTTAAGGATTTCAAAGACGGCAAGAAAGATGTAGAGGAATTTTGGATAAACATGGGCGGTAAGCTGATTTACATCCGCTATTTTGCCGTAAGAGACGAAAATGGGGAATTTGTAGGCACACTGGAAGTTACTCAGGATATAACCAGAATAAAAGAAATAGAAGGCGAAAAAAGACTTATGGACTAAAAGAGACCCTTCGGGGTCTTTTTTATTTGGCTCTTTCTTTATGAAGGACAAATATCGAAAGGCTGAATTTTTTATATTGTTGAATTTTTATTCGGAAGTATTGAATAAATATTCATTTAGAGTATAATGTTAATTAGTTTTCATTTTTAGGGGGTATGTTTATGGATTATGGATTTCTATCAGTACTGCCGGTAATCGTAGCCGTGACGGTATCGATAGCCTACAAAAACGTCATACTAGCACTTTTTGCTAGTGTCCTTCTAGGTATTTTGATTTTGATTGGAGGCCATCCTATCGCCGCGGTCACCACCATGATGCAGGACTATTTATTTGTGCAGCTCACCGATAGCTATAATGCAGGTGTATTGGTGTTGCTGGTATTCATTGGTGGATTTATAAAACTGATGGAAAAATCAGGTGGAGCAGCGGCCTTTGCCGAAAAGGTTAGCCACATTATAAATACCAGGGTAAAGGTCCAGATTGCGGCCTGGATAGGTGGCATAATCGTCTTTTTTTCAGATCTTGGCACTCCTCTCATCGTAGGCCCTATATTTGAACCTCTCTTTGATAAGTTGAAGGTTTCCAGGGAGAAGCTGGCATGGATCATTGACAGTACAGCATCTCCGGTAGCGGTATTGGTGCCCTTCATCGGCTGGGGGGTCTACATTATGGGCCTAATTCAAAAGGAATACGAAGCCTTGAGCATAGCTGAATCCGACTGGACTGCTTTTATTCAGTCAATTCCCTTCAATATTTATTCGATCCTGGCAGTGATCATGGTGCCTCTAGTAGCATATACAGGATACGAGTTTAGCGCCATGGCCAAAGCCGAAAAGCGTGTACAAGAAACCGGTAAGCTCTTTTGGGAAAATTCTAAGCCCATGAGAATGCCAGAAACAATTAATAATGTCAATAGTAACCCTATGCTTATTTTTTTACCCATTTTGGTGCTTTTAGTATCCCTTTTTGGCATCCTAGCACCTCTAGGCTTTCCACTTAAGCAGGTACCCGGCGGGACATTTAGAGCTGCTTTAAGCACTGCATATCTCTTTGCGGCCATTACTTTAATGGCTCTCATGCTCTACTATAAAGTAAATACCTTTGAAGAAACTTTTAGCATTTATGTCAAGGGCATGAGCAGCATGATGTCCGTTGCAGTGATTTTGGTATTATCCTGGTCCCTCAGCTCAGTAAGCGGTCAACTGGGCACTGCCGATTATATTACACAATTGACCAAGGGAACTGTGCCCTCCTGGGCGATCCCTGCCATCATCTTTATAATAGGAGCAATTATGTCCTTTGCCACTGGTACTTCTTGGGGAACCTATGCCATATTGATGCCAATAATAATCCCCATGGCAGTAGCCCTGGGATCTCCCGTTCATGCTTGTATTGGAGCTGTGCTGTCCGGAGGAATGTTTGGCGACCACTGTTCACCCATTTCTGATACCACCATTTTGGCTTCTACCGGTGCCGGGTGTGACCACGTAGATCACGTTAAGACCCAGTTGTCCTATGCTGTACTTAATGCTATAATTTCCTTTGGAGCATATATAGTTGCAGGGTTTACCGGTAGCCCTATCGCGTTGGTTTTAGCCATAGCCGCTATGGTAGTGGTTTTACCAATTCTTTCAAAGGCTTATGGCCATCGAATTAAGAATACACATATTTAGGAAATAGAAAGAGGAAAGCTATCATGAGCAATCTTTGGAGTGGAAGGTTTTCTAAAGGGATGGATCGCCTGTTACAGGAATACAATGCTTCGATTCCCTTTGACCATATCCTTTATCCTTATGACATCAAAGGAAGTATTGCCCATGTCACCATGCTGGCTGAGCAGGGAATAGTAACTCACGAAGAGAGCCGCCAGATTATTCAGGGCCTGGAGGAAATCAAAGAAGATATGGATAAAGGAAAGATAGAGTTTAATATCGAAGACGAAGATATCCACATGGCAGTGGAAAAAGAGCTTATTAAGAGGATCGGCGACGTAGGGCGAAAGCTTCATACCGCCCGAAGTCGTAATGATCAAGTAGCCGTTGATACTAGGATGTTTTTAAAGGATGAAATCCGCCAAATCTACGGATTGCTGCAGGAACTTGGAATGGCCATTGTGGGAAAAGCGAAGGAAAACGTAGATTACATTATGCCGGGGTTTACCCACTTGCAGCATGCCCAACCTGTTACTATAGGTTTTCACTTCATGGCCTATTTTCAACAGATAAGAAGGGACATGGAGAGGCTCTTAGACTGCTATAAAAGGGTGGACTGTTGTCCTTTAGGAGCCTGTGCTCTGGCGGGTACTACCCTTCCCATTGACAGGCAAAAAACCGCCGAACTCCTCGGGTTTGGCGATATCTGCGACAATGCCATGGATGCCGTCAGCGACAGAGATTTTATAGTAGAATTTATAAGTTTTTCTGCCCTCTGTATGACTCATTTGAGCCGTTTTGCGGAAGAATTCATACTTTGGAATTCTCAAGAATTTGGCTTTATTTCCATTGACGATGATTTTTGCACAGGCAGCAGCATAATGCCTCAAAAGAAAAACCCGGATATTCCTGAGCTCATGAGGGGAAAAACCGGAAGGGTTTTTGGCCATCTTATGTCTACCTTGACCATGTTAAAGGGTCTACCTTTGGCCTTCAATAAAGATATGCAGGAAGACAAGGAAGCCCTCTTTGACACTGTAAAAACTGTAAAAAGCAGCATCGAGATTTTTACCGCCCTCATTAAAAAGACCAGTTTTAACTACAATAAAATTGCAAGCCATTTGGAAAAGGGATTTTTAAACGCTACGGATTTGGCGGAATACCTGGTATCCATCGGCATTCCCTTTAGGACTGCTCACGAGCTGGTTGGGAAAATGGTCAAATACTGTGAGGAGAGCAATATCAAGCTAGAGGATTTAGAGGAAAGCGATCTATCTAAAGTGGACTCAAGACTTTCGGGAGTAACCCTCCCTCCACTGGATAACTTATCCTGCGTAAAGAGGAGGACCTCTTTAGGTGGGACGGCTCCACAAGAAGTTAAACGGCAAATTGATAAAGCCCTAAAATTTTTAGAACAAAATCCTTTCTGCTAAACCAGAGAAAGAGCTTAAGGATAACTTTATGAAGACCTAATTTAAAAAAGTTGAAAAACAAATGAGAGAACATACTATAAATGTATAATATGTTCTCTCATTTATTAATTTGTTCTACAGCTTTTGATTATATAATATAAATTATACGGTATAATAATATTTATTTTCTTTAATAAAACGCATAAAGATTTGATAAAATAAATAGCCCAATACTGCACCTAACAAATTTAAAAGAATATCGTCTACATCAAATGTGCCAATCGCGGTTAATAGTTGAATGATTTCAAACATTAAACTTAGAACAAATGCACTTAATATTATGGATTTAAACTTATTAATCCTGCCGATAAGTAATGATAACAGAAAACCGAATGGTGCAAATGCAACAATGTTTCCTAATATATTTTTCACTGAGATTCTCATGTTTTGGCTTTTAGATAGATATTCTAGAATAGTTTTAAATGGTATAAAGTTGCTATGGGCTATCCTAAAACTTAATGATGAAATTTCAGAACTATTTAAGATATGTTTTATCATAGACATTGGATATTTTAAAAGTATAACTTTTATCAGTAATGCCAAATATATAGCAAAAACAATCCAAACCACAATTTTTCTTTTCCTAGTCTTCATTAGCTGCTCCTCCATATATTACCACACATAATTCTATAAATACACTCTTCATCTTTCTTTAAAACTCGCAACAATAGCACTTTATTTCATCCATTTAAAAAGATATAATGGCGGCATCAATTGCCATCGCATTCTTTAAGGAAGCCTTCAAAGTCTTGACTTTTTATGATTTTATCTGAAATCTTGGTTCTAGCTTTAATAGCTTTTGAGATTTTAATGGCAGGTTTTACATCGCCGAAAAGAATCGCTCCTACGGGAATATTATCTTTAAAAAACACTACTCTGTAGATGTTGTTGCTATAGCTTTTAATTGTATCGTGAGGTTTGCCGTCTTTACATAAATCACCAATGGAATATATTTCTACGTCAAATACTTTTAAATAATTTGAGGGAACAACTTCGCTGTATGAAATCTTTTGACCTGCCATATTAAGACCTGCTGTTTTTCCCTGTTCTTGAGCAACAGGCCAGATGCCGTAGACCTGACCTTTGTATTCTGCAACATCACCGGCCGCATATATGTCTTTGACTGAGGTTTGCATGTATTCATCTACTACTATACCCCGTGCCGATTGTATGGAAGTATTTTTAACAAAATCAATGTTTGATCTTACACCCGTAGCAAATACCACAAATTCAACTGGAATAGTTTCTCCATTACCTAACTGAATATCTGTAACTTTTTCCTTTCCCGATATTTTGTTTAACTGTTCTTGTACAATAAAGTTTATATTAGCCTTTTTGCCTAAATCCGTTAAAATTTCAGCAGCAGTTTCATCCAGTTGTTTAAAGAGTATGTGGGGGGCTCCTTCTATTACATGTACTTTCTTACCTTTTTTTGCTAAAGACCAGGCAATTTCTAGGCCAAGAAGACCTCCGCCGATTACGGCGCCTTGCGTTTTATCGCTGATGAAATCATTAAATGTTATTACATCATCCATAGATCGTATTGAAAATACCCCGGCAAGCTCTTTCCCTTGAATTGGAGGGACAAAAGGGCTGCTTCCGCTGGCTATTAGCAATTTGGAAAAGTAAAATGTATTGCCGTTTTCGAGAGTTATCTCATTATTAGCCGGGTCAATGCTAATCACCTTCTGGTTAAGATTCACTTTTATATTGAGATCCCGGTACCATTCAGGTTTTCGAATATATAGTTTATCTAAATTAGGGGTATCGCCAATTAAACCTGATAGCCGAATGCGGTAATAAGCGTAATAGGGTTCATCGCCGAATATGACAATTGGGGTATCCTTGTCATGCTTGCGGAAGGCTTCAGCAGCAGCAACCGAAGAAATGCCATTACCAATAATAACAATGGGATTCATTGTTCATCCTCCATATTTCTATTAGACACAATAAGGCCCGATGTATCGGGCCTTAGAACTATTCTTCTTCAAACATATCTTTACCTACACCACATTCGGGGCAAACCCAGTCATCAGGAAGATCTTCAAAAGGAGTGCCTGGTTCGATTCCGTTGTCTGGATCACCCACTTCTGGATCATAAACGTATCCGCATATAGTGCAAACCCATTTTTTCATGTTTGTCCTCCTTACCCCCATTTATTTTTGCTCATATGACCTTTAAGTTCAGCTTTTATGCGCTGTTGAATATCCACAGCATAAGCTTTGGCTGCTTCAAATAATTTTACACATGGAGGATCAAGCTCGTCTTTGATACCTTTTTCGCTGATTTCCTTTACTTTTTCAAGCAAGGTAAATAATTCAATATGCAGGCTATTGGTAAATCTCGATCTCTCAATCTTGGAGGCAGTTTCTTCATCTAACTTTGCAAATTCCTCTTTGGGCGCACCGCATTTTGGGCATTTTTCGGGTGCCTCATCTCCATCAAATATGTAGCCACATACGCCACATTGCCATTTTGACATTAGAGATAACCTCCTTTATTATAATATACTAAACCCTTACAAAAGATTCATAAATATGATAAAACATAATAATTGTAGAAATCGATAGGTTTTGATTGAGTATTGCCTAAATAAGTCAATTACATTTTAATTATAACGATAATTACTATTAACTGTCAAGATAAATAAATAAAGTAAAAAAAGTCTAAAATTGGCATGTGATATGTTCAACAAAAATCGGAAGAAAACATGCCAATTTTTGGACAAATGTGAAACAGCTTATCTCTATGCTAGTTTCAACTCATTTTTTTGTTTGTGGCGCTCAATGGCTAATTGAATTAGCTCGTCGATCAGAGCACCGTATGAAAGACCTGATATCTCCCACATTTTAGGATACATACTTATTTTTGTAAAACCAGGGATTGTATTTAGCTCGTTTATATATATTTTGCCAGAGACTTTGCTCATGAGAAAATCTACCCTAGCCATACCGGAGCAGCCTAAAGCTTTGAAGGCCTCAATTGCCAGTTGTTGAATTGTGGCAATGTCCTTTTGAGAAAGCGGAGCGGGAAGTAACAGCTTTGATTTGTCACCGTCCAGGTATTTAGCAGCATAGTCATAAAATTCCCGACTTGGAATGATCTCTCCAGGAAGGGAAGCACGCGGTGCGTCATTTCCCAAAACTGAACATTCTATTTCTCGTGCATCGATAAATTTTTCAACAAGGATTTTTGTATCATATTCTGCAGCTAGCAAAAGCGCAGCTTTTAATTCTTCTCTACTTTTTGCCTTGGAAATACCCACACTTGAACCTAGATTGGCAGGTTTAACGAAACAAGGGTAACCTAAGGAAACCTCTACTTCAGAAATGATTTCGGTCAGATTAGTTTGTAATTCTTTTTTATAATATACCTTATAATCCACAACAGGCAGGTTGCTTTGCTGCAAAATTTTTTTTGAAAACACCTTATCCATACAAATAGCTGAAGATGCGACACCACAGCTTACATAAGGAATATTCATCATCTCAAAAATACTCTGCACAGTGCCGTCTTCTCCGCGAGGCCCATGTAAAACGGGAAAAACCACATCAAGGTAATAACGAGTCTCTTTGCCGTCCTTAAGTGTTATTATACATTTGGAAGCTGGGTCAGGAGAAATTAAAGCAGGTACTGCTTCTTGTTCCCAGCTGCCATTTTCAATTTTTGAAATGTCTCCCAAAAAAAGTTTCCAGTTGCCTTCTTTGGTTATACCTATTGGAATAATGTCGTATTTTGTTTTGTCCATTACTTTCATAACCGACACAGAAGACATTAATGAAACTTCATGTTCACCTGATTGGCCGCCAAAAATAACGCCAACTTTGATTTTTTCCACTATAACCATCCTTTCGAATTCGCATAAACTGAAAAGGGAAGTATTAACACATTATCTTTTAATTTATATTCATTATAGTATAAAAAAAGTATCATCACAAACAAAATGCAGCATGATGTATTGACTTTTTGATAATTTAGAAATAAAATATACTTGCCGATGATATTGAATTGCATTATCAGTAACAGGAGGGGTGAAGAGATGACAAGAGATCGGATAGCGATGCTCGAACTGGAAAGAGAAGGACTTTTGAATCAGTGGACCCGTAACGAGGGTGACAGATTAAAACTTTTGGTTCGAATTATGGAAATTGAGGAACAAATTGATGAGTTAAAAAAAGGTGCCTAATCAGGGCTACCTCGATGTCAACAAATGACGAAAAATATCTGAAAAAAAGTCGCTAAAAAACTGTCAAGACAAGCTGTTGCGCAATTGACAGCTGTATCGATAATATGTTAAAATTAATTGCAAAAAAACCTGAGAACGCTTAATTCTTTCTATTAAGAAAGAAGCGGGGGACCCGATTTTGGGGTGAATCCCTTTGAATATTATTATCAAGGGGTAGGGCTACTCTTCGGCCCGAATCCGTCAGCTAACCCCGCAGGCGTGAGAAGAGGAGGTTATTAGCGATGTGTGCTGTACAAATTTGCACCAAAGCTATGGATCTCCATAGCTTTAATTTTGTCCCAAAATACGTTAAAGGAGGGGTGTTGTGATGATAAGTCCTATGGATGTGCGTTTTGCGGTAATAGGTGGAGGCAATGGGGGATTGGCTATGGCAGGTTACCTGGCCTATAAGGGTTTTTTAGTAAATCTTTATAACAGAACCCAGGCCAAAATCCAAAGCCTAATAGACAACCCTACAATTGACTTGACTGGCGCCGTAGAAGGTTCAGGTAGGTTAAATAAAGTCACAAGCGACATAGGTGAAGCTATACGCGATACGGATATCATAATGGTTACTACTCCTGCCACTAGTCATTATGAGCTAGCTCGATTGATGGCTCCTCACTTAGAGGAAGGTCAGATTATAGTTTTAAACCCCGGCCGCACCGGTGGAGCATTAGAGGTTTATGAAACATTGCGAAGCAGTGGATGTAAAAAGAATATAGTTGTTGCAGAAGCCCAAACCTTTATTTATGCATGTAGAGCCACAGGACCGAGAAGTGCGAAGATATTTAGTGTAAAGCATGAAGTTGCTCTTGCTGCAATTCCGGCCATCTTTACACATAAAGTCATACGACTTTTATCAGGGGCTTATCCTCAATTTACCCCGGCCATGAACGTAATGGAAACCAGCCTAAACAACTTTGGTGCCATTTTCCATCCAGCACCTACTTTACTCAACAGCGGTCATATTGAACGAGGAGAGACTTTTGAATATTATCTAGAAGGCATAACACCATCTATTGGTCAAATGCTAGAAAGGCTGGACTCTGAACGGATGAAGGTTGCGACTGCTTTAGGCGTAAAAGCTGTCTCAGCGAGACAGTGGTTGGAAGATTCTTACGGGGCCAAAGGTAATTCCATTTATGAAGCTATTCAAAACAATCCGGGTTATAGAGGACTTACAGCTCCTAAAGGTTTGGATACCAGATATATATATGAGGATGTTCCTTGCAGCTTAGTACCAATTTCATCCATTGCTTCGAGTCTTGGAATCGAAACTCCGTCAATTGACACTATAATTCGACTGGCGAATATAATGACAGGCAGAAACTTTTTTGAAGAAGGCAGAACCGTAGAAAAGTTGGGTCTAAAAGATATGTCCGCTAATCAAATTATTGAGTTTGCCGAAACTGGAGAGTACACTACCACACTGGAACCGAATGAGGAGGTGGTGGCATAATGAAAAAAGTAATTGCCGCCTCGATAGGTAATTGCGTTCACGTTGCAGGGATAATGAATTTTTTGTCTTTAGCCGAAAAGGAAGGATATGCTGTACAGTTTTTAGGTGCGGCCATTTCTATAGATAAATTGCTAGAGGCCGTAAGGCAAGAAAAACCCCATTATGTTGGTGTAAGCTATCGACTTACACCGGAGCCTCTTAAAAAAGTCTTGGCTGAATTGAAAGAAAAGATTGATATGCTAGGCTTAAATGATATAAAGTGGGTTTTTGGTGGCACCGAGCCTACTGCACAAGTAGCCAAAGAAAGCGGTATTTTTTCATTTACCTTTGATGGAACCGAGGATCCGGATGAGGTTATTGGATTTTTGAAAGGGAAGACTTTTACAAAAAGTGATGACTATCCGCAGGATTTGATTTCAAGGATATGGTCAAAATATCCTTACCCGGTATTGCGCCATCATATAGGTTTACCTAGCATAGAGGAAACCATAGCTGCCATCGAGGAAGTGGCTGAATCTAAAGTTCTGGATGTAATATCCGTGGCTCCTGACCAAAATGCACAGGAACACTTTTTCGAGCAGGATAAAATGGATCATAGATTGGACGGGGCAGGTGGAGTTCCGCTTAGAAGTCGGGAAGATTTTGAAGCCCTTTATGAGGCTTCACGCAGAGGTAATTATCCAATTCTTCGCTGTTATAGCGGAACGAAAAATCTTATTCCCTTTGCTCAGCTTCTAAAGGATACAATTAACAACGCCTGGTGTGCTGTTCCTCTGTATTGGTATAGCGTTTTAGACAGGCGAGGACCTCGTACTGTAGAGGAGGCCATCAGGGAAAACCAGCAGGTCATGAAATGGCATGGTGAGCGTAATATACCGGTAGAGGTCAATGAATCCCACCATTGGAGCTTAAGGGACGCTCATGATACTATAGGTGTTGTTACGGCATATTTAGCTGCTTACAATGCTAAGAAAATGGGAGTTAAAGATTACGTTGCCCAGTATATGTTTAATGTTCCGCCATCAATATCCCCGGCAATGGACTTGGCCAAGATGCTGGCCAAAATTGAACTGATAGAAAGTCTGCAGGACGAAAACTTCACAGTGTACCGTCAGGCGAGAGCTGGTATTGCAAGTTTGCCTGCAGATCTTAATCAAGCCAAAGGTCAGCTTGCGGCATCATGTCAACTAGCCATGGCTATAAAGCCACACATCTATCATGTGGTGGGTTATTGTGAAGCTCATCATGCAGCAACCGCTCAAGATGTCATAGAAAGCTGCAAGATAGTGCGCGGTGTTATTCGAAATGTGATGCTGGGGGCTGTAGATATTACCCAGGATCCAAAAGTACAGGAGAGGAAAAATCAGCTTATCGAGGAAGCACAAATTACGTTAAATGCTATAAAATCACTTGGTGCCAATGTAGATGATCCTCTAACCGATCCTGCTGTCCTCGCAAAAGCTGTAAAAACAGGAATCCTTGATGCACCGCATCTTAGAGGAAACGAAGCTGCTTGTGGAAAACTAGTTACACGTTTGGTGGATGGAGCATTATATGCCTACGATGAAAATGAAAAACGAGTAATTTCCGAAAAAGAGCGCATCGATAGAATACTGAGCCAAAACAAAATATGTCATACAGTGTAATTGTAAATGAGTAACCGGCAAAGCCGGTTTTTTTCTTAATCAATGCCGATTTTCACTTGTTTTTATAATACTGTTCTGATACCATATAAAAATGAAGAAATTATTTGCAAAAACTTAAGTCTTTCATTGGAGGCAATTATGGTATTCAACAAAACTGAAGATGCTACAGTTTTCAATGAAATTTTAGAAAGAGCTGTTCAGGCTCCTTTTAATAAAAAACTGGGCATAAAAATTATAAAAGCGAAAAAGGGTAGTATTGAATTAGAACTAGACCCAAAACCAGATTTAGCAAATGGTCTAGGGATCGTACACGGTGGAGTTACTGCTAGCCTTTGTGACTCTGCCATGGGTTTTGCCGTGATGACCCTTGGAATAGTACCTGTAACAGTTGAAATGAAACTCAATTACTTATCACCGGGTAGCATAGACCAGAAGTTGATTGCCAAAGGGGCAGTTGTAAAAGAAGGCAGAACACTTATAATTGCGGAAAGTCAGGTTTACAGCGGAGAGAAACTTGTTGCAAAAAGTCTCGGAACCTATTTTGGACAAAGTTGATAAATAAGTGTAAGTTGACATAAACGAATGAAGTGGAGGTTTTTGCATGGTTCTTGACTTAAATCCAATTGCTTTTAAATTGGGGCCTTTTTCCGTACACTGGTACGGTATATTTATGGCTATGGCTTTTTTGGTAGGTTCCTACTACCTGTTAAAAATGGGAAAAAATATTGGCCTTGATGAGGACTTCATATTAAATCTGGCTATGATTGTTATTGTTGCAGGCATAGTGGGAGCTAGGCTTGTATTTGTGCTGAGTAATTATCCGGAGTGGTTTATTACAGAACCATTTAATGTAATAAAGGTGTGGGAAGGCGGCCTGGCCTGGCATGGCGGCCTTCTTGGTGGGCTTTGGGCAGGCTGGATGTACTGCAGAAAGAATGGAGTAAATCCTAATGTTCTTGCTGATTGGGCTGTGGTGGGCTTGTCTTTCGGATATATCATAGTACGCATTGGCAATATTTTCAATCAGGAAGTGCTGGGTCGGATGACACAGTTTTCCTTCGGTAGATGGCCAGCTCAGCTTATAGGGTCATCTATCGGCGTCATACTGCTTATTAGATTCTTCTATCTTCAAAGAAAAGGCGTACCTACAGGATATCAGTTTTGGTCTTTTATATGGTATCATCAGTTGCTCCGCGCATTAATAGAAGAAACGGTGCGAGAAAATCCATTATTTGTAATTGAATACGTAAATCCTCGCTGGGGTCTAGGTTTAGTCACATTGACTCAGTGGTTTACGCCTTTAGTGATAGGTATTGCATATTACATGTATAAAACTACAGGCGGAGATAAATTAGCGGCTCCTGCAAAAACTCATAATATGTATAAGAGTGATAAGGGCTAAACATTGACTTGGAGCTAAAATTGAGTTATCATTTTAATAGAGTTTTTTATTGCGCCTGTAGCTCAGGGGATAGAGCACCGGCCTCCGGAGCCGGGTTTTGCGGGGGTTCGATTCCCTCCAGGCGCACCATTTTTATAATGTTGAAAATACTAGAGCATCGCAAAATATGAAAATTTTGCGATGCTCTTTATATTTACATCATCACGTTCATTTCGGGGATGCCAATTCTTCTCAAAAACATATATTCCTGTTCACTTATGCGCTGAATGCAAAAATCGTCATCCTGGTAGCCGAAATCGTAGTCGCTATCGAAATCAAAGTCGGGACCGTAGCCGGAGGAAGACATGGCAAACCTCCTGGGGACAAAACCTACGAAAAATCCTGGAGATATGCGGAAAATGAACAGGAAGCTGAATCTGCGCCTTCTAAAAACTTGTTGGGTAGTCGGCTTATCGCTCATTAAATCACTCCTTTCTTTAGGCTAATACATAGTATGAAGAGTTATAATAAATTGTGCCATTGCGCTGGAGCGCATGGTGAAGGTATAATTAGACTGAAGAATTGAAAAGTTAAGAAAGGAGTAAGTCCCATGGATTTTTTAGTGGAAGTTGAAAAGGCGAAAGAGCTTCAGAATTCAGCTCTATCTTATAATCATGTAACTTCAGCAAAGCTGATTCACACTAGGGACATTGTAGTGGACGAAAGAGTAAGGTATCAATGCAGCTATTCTGGATGTAGAGATTATGGAAAACGGTTTATGTGTCCGCCCTATACCCTTAGCGTAGATGAATTTAAAAAGGTCCTTGCCCGTTATTATATGGCACTTTTGGTACAGCTCACGGGTACTGTCAATGACAAGGTCAATTGGGAACCGGAAACCAATCAATGGGCATTAAAGCTTCATGATATTATTTACAAATTAGAAAAAGAAGCCTTCGGCCTTGGCTTTCCCTTTGCTGCCGGCTTAATAGGAGGTTCCTGCAAATTGTGTACCGCATGTCCTGCAGAAAAAGATACTAGCGCAAGATGCGTTAATCGAGAAAAGGCAAGGCCATCTATGGAAGCTATGGGAATAGATGTGCTGTCAACCTGTAACAAGGTTGGGCTTGAAATAGTATTTTCACCGCAAGAAGTTGTATGGACAGGTCTGATTTTGCTTGCGTGATTATTACGATTGTTACATAAGTATTACATTTGTATTAAATTTGCCGCTTTTTGTTGAAAGGGTACTTGTAAATTACTTATAATTAAACTTGAAGTGCAAAAGGAACAAGACTTACTGGGAAGGGGAGAAACATGAGAATTGGGTCAAATGGGAAAAATTTACTTGTAAGTATTTTTGCTGTCTTGTTCATATTAACAGCTTTTATACCTGCAAAGCCCTGTTTTGCTGCGGCTAATGTAAGGGTTTTACTTGACGGCAAATACTTGGACTTTGATGTACCGCCAATTATTGAAAACGACCGGACACTTGCTCCTTTTAGAAAGATTAGTGAGGCACTAGGGGCAGAAATTCAGTGGGATCAAGAAACGCGGACTGTTACAGCGTATAAAAATGATATAAGGGTACTGCTCAAAATAGGTGATAAAACAGCCTATGTGAATGAAGTACCTATAAAATTGGACACGCCTCCTATAATTAAAAACGATAGAACTTTAGTGCCTATCAGGTTTTTTAGCGAAGCCTTTGGGGCTGCAGTTTCTTGGGATAATGCGGCAAGAACTGTGCTGATAAACACAAATGGCATCCCTTCTAAATACATACTGGGCTATTACTATTCTCAGTCTTATCAGGATTTTATTGCAAATCTTGACAAAATGTCATCTACTGCAGTGAAATGGTATACCTTAGATGAAAACGGGAATTTGACGGATAGGGATAATAAGCGTTATATAAGCGTACCTGAAGGGTATAATGAGGTAATTAGCCTTTCCAAAGAAAGTGGCATTGAGATTCAAATGCTTTTATTTGAAAGTGATTCAGTTAAACTTTCAAAAGTATTGGGCACTTTAGAATCACGAGGACGCCTTGTAAATCAAATACTTACTGTTGTTGAAAGGGAAGGCTATGATGGCGTAAATTTAGATTTTGAATATTTAAAGGCAGCTGATAAGGATAATTACAATAATTTTACAAGTGTCCTTTATAACGAACTAAAGGCAAGAGGTAAAAGCTTAAGCATTTCTTTGCCTGTAAAAACCGAGAGGATTGATTGGTGGCCGGGATATGATTATGCTGCATTAGGCCGAAATTCTGATTTTGTAGTGCTCATGGCTTATGATAAAAATCCCAGTACACCAGGGCCCCAGTCAGGAATTGATTGGGTGGAAGAAGTAGTCGATTACGCTATTGCCCGAATTCCGGCAGAAAAGGTGGTCCTTGGCATTGGCTATTACGGATATGACTGGGGGCCTTCAGGTAAGAGTGCTGTTATTTTAGAAAACAACGGCGCAACTTATTTAAAATTTGCAGATGAGCTTGCCAAGCAGTACGGGTTTAGTCTTCAACTTGATGAAAAGTCAGGCCTCTTTTACGGAAAGTATACTGATGAAAATGGAGCGACCCATGAGATATGGATGGAAAGCAACTATTCGGTAGATAGAAAAGCAAAAATGGTAATTCAAAAAGGGTTAAAAGGCGTAGCTCTGTGGAGATTGGGCTATTCCACTCCTTCCTTTTGGGATACCTTACTTAACAACTTTAGTCCTGTAAAACTTAATAATGAATAAAAAGGCCCAATTCTTTTTGGGTCTTTTCTTTATTTGTGAAACAAAGATTTCCGGCACCAGAGAGGAATCTTTGATTTTATGAACTAATTAAACAATTTAAATATAATAGGACACCAAAAGTATACAAAAACCTATAAAAAATGCTATAATAAATTAAATACAAGATACCCATCCGGAGGTGCAGGTGTGAGGGTCCTGGCTCTCGTAGGCAAGAGCGGTACGGGCAAAAGCCATAAAGCGCAGCAGGTTGCAAGGCAAAACGGTGCAAGATTTATTATTGATGACGGTCTTTTAATACATGAAAATAGGGTGCTGGCAGGTTATTCAGCAAAACGAGAATCAACCCGCTTAGGCGCGATTAAGCGAGCTATTTTTTATGATCCTGCTCATGCTACTGAGGTTAAAAGCAAGCTTTCTGAGATGAAGGTAGATAGCCTCTTAATTTTAGGTACATCGGATTCTATGATAAATGCCATATGTAAGGCACTTGATATACCTCTCCCCGAACTTATTATTAGGATAGAAGATGTTTCTACGCCACATGAAATAAATACGGCAAAGATGGTGCGTAAAAGCAAGGGTAAACACGTAATTCCGGTTCCTACACTTGAAATTAAAAAGGATTTTTCCGGATATTTTTTAGACCCCATGAGGATATTTCGAGAAATAAAAGGAAAACCATTAGAGCTGTTGGAGGAGAAATCCGTCGTTAGACCTACGTATAGCTATATGGGAAAATATACCATAAACGATACTACCATAAGTCAGATTGCATTATATACCGCTCGCCAGGTGCCAGGAATCGGTCCCGGTGGGAGAGTTTATATTGAAAACTATGAAAGCGGTGTGGTACTTAAGCTTGAGCTTACAGTGCTATATGGAATATCATTGCCGCCGGTACTAAAACAGGTTCAGGAAAAAGTGGCTCAAGTAATTGAACACATGACCGCTCTGAATGTTCTAAAAGTAAACATTATAGCCAAAAACATATATTTTAATGAAAGACTCAAAAGTATAGGAGGTTAGACATGTTTAAGATATTAGAGAGGAAAGATTTGGCACCATCTATCAAACAATTCGTAATAGATGCACCACTAGTAGCTAAAAAAGCGCAGCCTGGGCAATTTGTCATTCTCCGCATCAAAGAAGGTGGTGAAAGAATTCCCCTAACGATTGCAGACTTTGATAGAGAGAAAGGCACTATAACCATAGTATTTCAAGAAGTCGGCAAAACCACTAAAGAATTGGGCACCCTTAAGGCTGGGGATTACTTGGCTGACTTTGTAGGGCCTCTGGGAGAACCGGTAGATTTTCCGAATCACAAAAAGGTCTTAGGAATAGGCGGAGGATTGGGAGTTGCGCCACTTTACCCTAAACTGAAACTCCTTAAACAAAAAGGTATAGAAGTTACTAGCATCATCGGAGCTAGAAATGCTGATTTATTAATAATGGAAGACGAGGTAAGAGCCGTAAGTGACAGGATGTTTGTGTGCACTGATGATGGTTCAAAAGGCAGGCATGGTTTTGTCACAGTAGTGCTTAAAGAACTTCTGGAACAAGGCGAGAAATTTGACGAAATTATCATCATAGGACCGCCCGTATTAATGAAAATTGGAGCTGAAATAACAAAACCTTATGGCATTCCTACTATGGTGAGCCTCAATCCCATAATGGTAGACGGCACTGGCATGTGCGGATGCTGCCGGGTAACCGTGGGAGGAGAGATCAAATTTGCATGCGTTGATGGGCCGGCTTTTGATGGCCATAAAGTGGATTTTGATGAACTGATAAAGCGACTTCAGACGTACAGAGAGGAAGAAAAAATGGCATTAGCCAGACATGAAGGAGGTAGTTGCAAATGCCATCAATAAACCGCAGCAAAACTAAGACGCCAATGCCGTCGCAAGATCCCAAAGAACGAAGGAAGAACTTCAATGAGGTAGCACTGGGATATACTACGGAAGATGCAATAAATGAAGCCCAGCGCTGTTTAAACTGTAAAAAGCCGTCCTGTATGGAAGGTTGTCCCGTTCATGTTAAAATTCCAAACTTTATCAAACATATAGCAGAAGGGGACTTTGAAGGTGCCATTAAAGTTATAAAAGAGACTAATAGCCTTCCTGCCATATGTGGTCGAGTCTGCCCGCAAGAAGAACAATGTGAACAAAGATGTGTACTTGCCAAAAGAGGCGAACCGGTAGGCATAGGACGCTTAGAGAGGTTTGCAGCGGACTGGGAGCGAAACCAGGGCATAAAAACACCTGAAAAAACATCATCGCGGAATAAAAAAGTTGCCATTATCGGTTCTGGGCCAGCAGGTCTTACTTGTGCAGGAGACTTGGCAAAGCTGGGGTATGAGGTTACGGTGTTTGAGGCCTTTCATGAACCGGGCGGAGTGTTGATTTACGGCATACCTGAATTTAGGCTGCCTAAAGCTATCGTGAAACAAGAAGTAGAATTTATAAAAAAGTTGGGAGTAGAAGTTAAGACCAATATGGTTATGGGCCAGGTCCTAACGGTAGATGATCTTTTAGAAAAAGAGGGCTACGATGCTGTGTTTATAGGTACCGGTGCGGGTTTGCCAAAGTTTTTAAATATCCCCGGTGAAAATTATCTGGGAGTTTACTCAGCTAACGAATTCTTGACGAGAATAAACCTGATGAAAGCATATAACTTCCCAGAAACCGACACTCCTGTTAAAGTTGGCAAGAGAGTGGCTGTAGTAGGCGGAGGAAATGTGGCAATGGATGCTGCTCGTTCGGCCCTTAGAATGGGTGCCGAAGAGGTTTACATCATTTATCGCCGTTCAGAAGAGGAAATGCCTGCCAGAAAAGAGGAAGTTGAGCATGCCAAAGAGGAAGGTATCATTTTTAAATTCCTAACAAATCCTGTTCGCATAATTGGAGATGAAAACGGCTGGGTCAAAGGTATTGAATGTATTCAAATGGAACTTGGAGAACCCGATGCATCAGGGCGCCGTAGACCCGTTCCCATAAAAGACTCTGAATTTATCCTTGATATGGATACGGTTATCATTGCAATTGGCACCGGTCCCAACCCGCTGCTAATCAAGGCAACAGAAGGCATAAAGCTCAATAAGTACGGTTATATAGAAACGGATGAAAACGGTAAGACATCAAAAGAAGGAGTCTGGGCCGGAGGAGATATAGTTACTGGAGCCGCAACGGTTATTTTGGCTATGGGTGCCGGCAAAAAGGCCGCTCAATCTATCCACGAATATTTGCAGAACAAATAAATGATACTATATCCTTTAAAAGGGCGGAACATGTATCCACATATTCCGTCCTTTATAAATTGATGCTAAGATCAAGTTCCTTCAAGTAAATTATATTGTGACGATTGCAGCCTAGAGGAGAGATAGCATGAAAATTGGTATTCCCAGAGCACTGTCATACTACGCATATTACCCTTTTTTCAGGACTTTTTTCGAAAATTTGGGTTTAGAGGTGGTAGTCTCTGATGAAACCACAAAGGAAATTATGGACATGGGCATTCAGGATACTATTACCGATGCTTGTGTTCCTATAAAGCTCTTTCACGGGCATGTAAAAAATCTCATGAATCGCGTAGATTATGTTTTTGTGCCAAGGCTTGTAAGTGTAAATCGGGAAGCTACATTTTGTCCCAAGTTTTTAGGTTTACCTGATATGGTGATTTGTTCCATACCTAAATTTAAAAATATGCTGGAAGTGAGGATCGATTTAAAAAAGAGCAGATTTGAACTTTTTAAGCTCTGCATCAAGTTGGCAAAGCAGTTCAAAAAAGGATTCTTCAGGGCTTATATTGCATATTCAAAGGCTTGCAATAGCTTAAAGAATTATGCATCTCAATTCTTGCAAGGCGGTATTCCGCCCTTAGGAATTGCAAGTCAAAAAAAGAGCAGTAATGTATCTCTTGCAGTGGTGGGGTATCCATATATATTATATGATCCCTATTTAAGCCTTGATCTTATAAAAAAGCTCATTAGCATGGGAGTATATGTAGTGACTCCGGAAATGCTTGCAAAAGAAGAAAAACAAAAACAGGCTTCCAAGCTCAGAAAGAACCTATTCTGGACTTTCAGCAATGAAGTCATAAGGACAGCTTATAGCTTGTTTGAAAATGGAAGTGTTGACGGTATAATACACGTCACAGCCTTTGGTTGTGGTCCGGACTTTATAGTAGACAAGTTAATGGAAATTGATGCAAAAAAATATAAGATGCCGTTCCTTACGGTTACCATTGATGAACATACAGGTCAGGAAGGCCTAAATACGAGACTTGAAGCATTTGTAGATATGATAAAAATTAAAAAAGCGAAGAAAGAGGCGGCATTGGCATGAGAAAGGTTTCATTTCCTTATATGGGAACGTCCTACATTCCCTTTAAAAATTTGCTTGAGGCCTTTGGAAACGAAGTAGTAGTTCCTCCAAAGCCAACTGAAGAAACTATAAGCCTGGGGACTAAATTTGCACCTGAGTTTGCCTGTTATCCCTTTAAAATTGTCCTGGGGACATATGTTCAGTGTCTTGAAGCAGGGGCAAATACTCTCGTGTCATCTGGCGGTGTGGGGCCTTGCAGGGCTGGCCTCTACACTACTCTACAGGAAAAGATATTGAAGGATTTGGGATACGAATTTGAGATGATTACATTAGAACCACCGGGAAGGCACTTTAAAGATTTGCTCCAAAGCATAAAAAAGTTGATAAATGCGCCCCTTACTTTGAAAGATTATATTAGCATCACTCGATTTGTCTGGAAGCAGTTAGTGCTCCTTGATAAGGTTGAGCGATTATCTCATAAAATACGGCCTTTGGAAATTAAAAAAGGTGAAGCTACTAGAGTTTACAAAAAGTGTGTGGAGCTTATAGCGTCTGCAGAAAAGTACAGGGATTTACCGGAAATAGAAAGGGAATGTGAACTTTTATACGATGGTATACAAAAAAGGGATTCTGACCCAATAAAAATTGGCATAGTAGGGGAAATCTACGTTTTGCTTGAGCCTTCTTCAAATTTGGAAATCGAAGAGATGCTGGGAGAACTGGGAGTTTATGTAGAAAGGTCCATGTTTCTCTCCCAGTATACCATATACAATGCGGTGCTGGACCTATTTCACATGGCCGGCGAGCGCAATGTTAAAAAGACAGCTGCACCCTACTTTAAGGAAATGTGCGGCGGTCACGGTAGAGAATCCGTGGGCAATGCAATACTTTTTGCCAAAAGAGGTTTCGATGGAGTAATTCAGCTTTCGCCTTTTACGTGTATACCTGAAATCGTGGCAAAAAGCATTTTGCCTAAGGTATGTAAAGAACATGGAATAGGTTTTTTGACGATTAGTCTTGATGAGCAAACGGGAAAAGAAGGCCTTAGAACTCGCTTAGAAGCATTTGTGGATTTGCTGATGGCCAAGCGCAACCAAACCAAGTCTTTTACGGTAAAACCACAAATAGCAAAGGAGATGGCTTAATTGGCACATTATTTAGGTGTTGATGTAGGTTCTGTAAGTACCAATCTTGTGTTAATCGATGAAGACGAAAATGTGATAGAATCTATATATATAAGAACCCAGGGCAATCCCATAAGAGCGGTCCAGGAAGGCATGAAGATATTAGCATCAAGGAATAAAGGCGCCTGGGAGGTAAAAGGAGTGGGCGCTACAGGCAGCGGTCGAAACCTGGCGGGTGTTATTGTAGGTGCTGATGTAATTAAGAATGAGATAACAGCCCATGCCGTTGCTTCATTGCGTGAAGTGCCGGATGTGCAGACGGTCCTTGAAATAGGGGGCCAGGATTCTAAGATTATCATTCTAAGAGATGGTGTGGTCACAGACTTTGCCATGAACACTGTGTGTGCAGCCGGAACCGGTTCCTTTCTGGATCAACAGGCCAATAGATTAAATATTCCCATCGAAGAATTTGGAAATTACGCATTAAGATCAAAGAACCCCGTCCGCATAGCAGGCCGTTGTGCGGTTTTTGCGGAATCGGATATGGTACATAAACAGCAGTTAGGCCACAGACCTGAAGATATTATCCGCGGTTTATGTGAAGCTCTGGTAAGAAACTATCTGAACAATATCGCCAAGGGCAAAGAAATCAGACCTCGAATAGTTTTCCAAGGTGGAGTTGCGGCTAATGCTGGTATGAAGGCTGCCTTTGAAGATGCCCTTGGACAAGAGATATATATCCCCAAGCATTATAATGTAATGGGTGCCCTTGGTGCGGCACTGCTGGCTAAAGATGCTAAAGTTTCCAATACCAGCTTTAAAGGTTTTGGCATTTCTGACATAAACTTTACAGCTGACAGCTTTGAGTGCAGTGGATGTCCCAATCATTGTGAAGTGGTAAATATCAAAATGGAAGGCAAAGTTATTGCCCGTTGGGGGGATAGGTGCAACAAGTGGAAGGTAGTAGACAGCACCGTGGCATAGTTTGATGCTTTTAAAAGCCAAAACAGCTGCTGCAACGATATTTTTGCCTTTGCAGCAGCTGTTTTATTGTAAAACAAGAAGGTTCTCGGCCCGACATTAATTTGACTCGCTGTCGGGTGGAGTTCTTAAGTGTAACGCAGGGTTCCATGGAACCGAAAGAATCTCCGATGGCGTTGTGGAGAGGGGTTCTAATTATGTAAACTTTCGCTACTTAGAATAATTTTGGTATCCCACGCTTTCGAGTTTATCGGCTTTATGTAATACCTGGTCTTTCATATTGTCCCTGTATTTTTGTATTTTTTCCTGAATTTCAGGGTACTTGATTCCAAGGATTTGAAGTGCCAGCAGGCCTGCATTTTTTGCGTTGTTTATTGCTACTGTAGCTACCGGAACTCCTGCTGGCATTTGAACTATGGAAAGTAGGGAATCAAGGCCGTTTAAGCTCGATGTTTTAACGGGCACTCCGATGACAGGAAGGGTGGAAATAGCTGCTACCATGCCCGGAAGATGGGCGGCACCGCCTGCTCCGGCTATAATTACTTCAATTCCCCTTGACTGGGCATTTTTCGCATAATCAAACATCCTGTCAGGAGTTCTGTGAGCTGATACTATGGTTATTTCATAATTTACGCCAAATTCTTCTAAAACCTTTGCGGCTTCCTGCATTACGGGAAGGTCCGAGTCGCTTCCCATAATGATTCCTACCAGAGCCTTATCCTTCATTTTTATCCCTCCGAAATTACTTTTATTGTTTGCTTTACTATCTTTGCCTTATCCAAAGCATCTTCAAGTCTTTTATCTACGATGGTTACATGACCCATTTTCCTGAAAGGTTTGGTTTCCTTTTTCCCATAGATATGTAGACTAACTCCCGGAATTTTAAGGATTTCATTTACCCCTTCAAAATACGGTTTACCTTGATAGCCCTCCGCTCCAAGCAAGTTTACCATAACTGCAGGCATTATGAGTTCTGTGGAACCTAATGGCAAACCGGTGATAGCCCTTAAGTGCTGTTCAAATTGAGATGTAACACAGGCTTCAATGGTGTAGTGTCCGGAATTGTGTGGCCTTGGAGCTATTTCGTTAACCAAAACCCTCTTATCCTTTGTCAAAAACATTTCCACACCAAAAATACCCACACCGTCTAATGCCTTAACACATCTGATGGCCAAATCTTCAGCTTCTTTTTTGATGTTTTCTTCAATACGGGCAGGAGCTACAGTATCATCGCAGATATTTGCCCTGCTGTCAAAAGTCATTTCCACCACGGGATAGCACTTTATTTCTCCATTAATGCTTCTTGCTACCATTACTGCCAGTTCCTTTTCTACAGGGACCAATTCTTCAAGGAAAGATTCACATTGAAGGGCATGTTCTATGTCTTTAGGACTTCGAATTACAAAAACACCGCGGCCGTCATAGCCGCCTTTGCGCGCTTTTTGAACTGTGGGCATGCCAAATTTGCGTGCTGTTTCGGCTATATTGCCTTCTACTAAAGTCCAGCGGGCGGTAGGTATGCCGTGCTTATCCAACATCTGTTTTTGTTTTGCCTTATCCTGTATAATTTCTAAAACTTCAGGGGAAGGATATATTTTATGCCCCATATCCTGAAGCTGTTTAAGCACCTTAGTGCTTATATGCTCAATTTCAAAAGTTGTAATATCGCTGTTTTCTACAAGCTCGCGAATTTTGTCATCATCGTAAAATCCAGCTACTATTTGGTTATCCACAAGGGAATAAGCTGGGCACTGGGGAGTAGGGTCTAATACGCTTACGTGAAAATTTAATTTTTTTGCGGCCTGTGCCAACATTTTCCCAAGCTGACCGCCTCCGATTATTCCGATTTTAAAATCCATTGAATACGACATATGGAATTGACCTCCCGAAACTACTAGTTATGAAAGTATTATATCACAAATTTAGGACAAATTTTTAATAAAAGCAAAACCTGTTGATAACTAACTATCGATACCATTAGAGTAAAGTACCTCGCTAGTTATCAACAGGTAGTACTATATTTCCCACAAAAAACAAAGTTATGATTATAATTTGATGGACGTTTTACCAATAATATTAAATAGCACTGCTTTATATAAATCAAACAAGAGGTGAAAATAAATAATGCGTGCAATGTGGCGTGGTTCCATAAGCTTTGGATTGATAAACGTACCCATAAAAATGTATGCGGCGACTGAAAATAAGAGGATAAGTTTTCGCCAAATACATCGAGAGTGCGGGACACCTATTCACTACCAAAAAGTGTGTCCAACCTGTAATAGGAAGGTAGAAGATGATGAGATCGCAAGGGGTTATGAGTTTGAAAAAGGGCGATATGTAATTATAGAGGATAAAGATTTAGAAAGCATACCCGATGAAACTACAAGGACAATTGACATAATTGATTTTGTGAATTTGACTGACATTGACCCTATATATTTTGACCACACCTATTTTTTAGGGCCGGAAGAAACCGGACAGAAGGCTTATATTTTGCTTAGAAAGGCCATGGAGGAAGGGGGTAAGATAGCCATTGCCAAGGTGGTTATACGCTCAAAACAGAGCCTCGCGTGCATTAGGCCTTATGGCGAGAGACATCTGGTAATGGAAACTATGTTTTACCCAGATGAAATTAGAAAGGTGGAAGAAGTGCCAATACAGCCGGAGGCGAAGCTGCATGAAAATGAAATAAAGATGGCCGTACAGCTTGTAGAATCTTTGTCTACAAAGTTTCAACCGGAAAAATACACGGATGACTACAGGCAAGCTCTAATTGACATAATACAGGCAAAAGTTGAGGGAGAAGAGATAAGCATACCGCCAGCTAAAGAAGAAAAAGTTGTAGATTTAATGCAAGCCTTAAAGGCAAGTCTGGAACTTGCTGAAAAAGCCAAAAAGACAAAGGGGTCGTCTAAGGGTAAAGCTAAGAAGAAAGTTGCCGGAGGCGAGTGATTAGGATATGACTTGCTTTATTACCGGGTGACGAATTAAGCCTTCATCGGTAAAATCCATGTACTCAACAACTACTTCAATACTTGGCTTTACCCACGATATTAGCTGCTTTTTGTCGATTGGAAAGGGCCGGCTAAAGGGACAAAAGTTGGTTTTTATTTGATTTAGTTTTTCAAACAGCAAAGAGGACGTTTTATAATTTAGACCACTGCCAGCTCTTCCCACATATACAAAATCACGGTCTTGAAATACACCCAACAATAAAGACCTGACTTCTCTACCTTCGGCGACAAATCCGCCTATAACGGCAGTCAGAAGCTTAAAGTTTTTGATTTTGAGCCAATCTGAGCTTTTTTTACCGATTCGGTAAGGGCTGTCCAGCTTTTTTGCGACAATACCCTCAAGTTCTGCTTCTTTGACCACTGAAAAAAATGCAGTGCCGGATTCGTAAACGGTGTCAGTTATAGCGATGGGGTCTTTTGAAGGAATAAGGGATTTTAAAAGTTCATCTCGAGCTTTAAAGGTATATGAAGTAAGGTCTTTGTCTTTATAAAACACAATGTCAAATACCACGTATGTTACCGGAATTATTTTAGCAAGATACCTGATTGTGCTTGAATCCGTGGCAAAATCTCGCCTTATTATTTGGAGGAAATTCGGTTTGCCGTCTTTTAATGCAACCATTTCTCCATCTAAAATAATATCCTGATTAATAAGGGATTTTAATGCGTGGGCAATTTCAGGGTATTGAGCAGTCTTTACCGTTTTTTTGCGGTTGTAGAGCTGGACCTGGCCGCCTTTTAGATGTGCCAATATTCTTACACCGTCCCATTTAACTTGAAAGCCGGTATTTGCATCATCAAAGGGTTCGCGGCATATTATTGGTTCCATGGGCAAAAAAGGAACAAAGGGTTTCACCATAAAAATCACCTTTTTAGCTTTTTCCTTTTCAATTCAAATTTAGTTTACTGCATTTTTCAAATACTAATACTTTAACGTATAATCAAATTATCATATAATGATATGTAGGTGGTAGTGTGCCTCAAATATTATTAGAAGATGAAAAGCTCAAACTCACAAATCTTTCTAAACAGCTGTGGCCTGATGATAACATTACAAAAGCGGATTTAATAAAATATTATAGGTTAATTGTAAAATTA